>JAEZMC010000384.1 GCA_023435805.1 Bacillota bacterium
ATGCAACATTACAGTATCCGGCTGTGCCAGGCTATGTAACAAAGGGTATGAATTATCCAATAGAGCCGGGTCATTATATGGCGGCATATTTGATGATCTCGTAAACAATAGATGTTGATTGTGAATATAAAGTGCACTGTTTCAAAATGAGAGTTATCCCATGAAATCATTAAATCTCGTATAAAAATTATAAATTTTCGTCTCTTTATCAAATTTCTTTGCGTACATAAAAAAGTCCCTTTATATTACTTTATTATGAAAATCAAGGAATACCCCCACGTACTTTCCGCGTACTTTCCGCGTACTTTCCGCGTACTTTCCCGAGTACTATTCGTGAAATCAATCCCTTGTATCCGCCTATATCTGTATCCGCCTATATCCAAATAGAAGTGTTTTCACATAATTAGTTATTTGAGAAGCGTCCCCATCATGGGTTATCAGTTTATTTGAGAAGCGTCCCCTACAAGGGTTGAAGTTAAGGTACTTAAATAGTAAAATAAAAAATATACATTTAACAGGTTAAATATGATACTACATATAGGCGGGTTGGTATAATATGGGGGATAAAAAGAGAATTGCAGTAATTTTCGGAGGGCAGTCTTCCGAACACGAGGTATCCAGATTTTCGGCAGAGGCTGTTTTAAGAAACATAGATACGGATAAGTTTGAAATTGCAATGATTGGTATTACCAGAGACGGAAGATGGTTGCCATACGATGGGCCGGTGGAGCTGCTGGGAACAGGTGAGTGGCAGGCCTTGGCGGAGGCAAGACAGCATTCGCAGCAGGTTCTATTGTCCGCAGGTGCTGCCATAGCTGCTGCGGAGCGGGACAGCTATCGGATAGATGTTGTATTTCCTGTCCTGCATGGCTGCAACGGCGAGGATGGCACGATTCAAGGACTTTTTGAACTCGCGGGGATTCCCTATGTGGGCTGCGGGGTACTTGGCTCGGCATTAGGCATGGATAAGGCCTACTCGAAAATAGTTTTTGAAAAGGAAGGCATACCCCAGGGAAAATATCTTGTTTTCAACAGGAAACAGATCTATCAGACACCTTCAGCAATGGTTAAGGAAGTTGAGGAAGTCCTGACGTATCCCTGCTTTGTCAAGCCTTCAAATGCAGGCTCTTCGGTCGGCGTCAGCAAGGCGCATGACCGTGTCGAGTTAGAAAGTGCGTTGCAGCTGGCCGCAAGATATGACAGGCGAATTCTTGTTGAAGAGTTTATGGATGGCCGTGAGGCGGAATGTGCTGTGCTGGGAAATGACGATCCTATTGCATCAACAGTAGGTGAAGTGATACCATGTAATGAGTTTTATGATTATGAGGCCAAATATATGAGCGGTGACAGTTCGGAGGTCATCATACCTGCAAACCTGCCCAGCAATACGGTAGAGAAAATAAAAAACTACTCGGTCAGGGCTTTTAAGGCACTGGATTGTTCCGGGCTGGCGAGAGTCGATTTCTTTGTACAAAAAGATACCGGTGAGGTATACATAAATGAAATCAATACCATGCCCGGGTTTACACAAATCAGTATGTATTCCAAGCTGTGGGCGGCTACCGGTATACCTTACAGCCAGTTGATCGAGAGGTTGATCGAACTGGCGCTGGAGCGATTTGAAGATAATCATAGAGATATTAATTACTAACACCGTTTAAAGGTGATATTTTCGGGGGAAATGGTATTTATGGATAACAGGGCTATAGGGGTTTTTGATTCCGGACTTGGCGGCTTAACGGTTTTTAAGGAAATCACCGAACAAATGCCGGATGAAAGCGTGATCTATTTTGGTGACAGCGGTCGTGCACCATATGGAACCAAATCGCGTGAAACCGTTATAAAATATACTCTTCAGAATATTCGATTTTTAATGAACCATGATATAAAAATGATGGTTATTGCATGTAATACAATGAGTGCGCACAGTTATGAATTAGTTAAAAAAAGTATGGATATTCCGGTCATCGAGGTAATAGAAGCCGGTGCGGCAACCGGTGCAGCTGAGACAAAAAATAAGAAACTGGGGATCATAGGCACGACCGCCACAATAGACAGCGGAGCATACCAGAGAGCTGTAAACAAGCTGGACGGCAGCATCGAGATATATCAGAAAGCCTGTCCGCTTTTTGTACCTCTGGTGGAAGAGGGACAGGACTGGTGGGAAAATGATATTACATGCAGAATTGCAGAAAAATATCTTGCTCCGCTTAAAGAAACAGGCGTTGATACACTGATACTCGGCTGTACGCATTATCCCTTGCTGAAGGATACCATTTCAAAGGTGATGGGAAAAGATGTGAAGTTGGTTAGTTCAGCGATGGAAGTAGCAAGGGTGGTAAAAAGGACGATTTCCGATAATAATATACAGAGGGATTCACGTTTAAAGCCTGTTTACCGATATTATACAAGTGACAGCGTTAATAAATTTGAACCACTCTGCAGTTCAATTTTAGGAAAGAAAGTAAACTCAGCCGAAAAAGTGGATATAGAAAAGTATTGAGTACAACGATGCATAATTTTAAACGCAGGTGTAAAAGTAAACGAGGAGATGCAGCCAATATTTCCATGCTGCGGGAAAGGTGCGTGTTTTATGGATAAGAATGTTATAATATCAGTTAAAGGCACGCAAACAGCTGAGGACCAGGATATGAACGTAATGGAACTGGTTACAGAGGGAAAGTACTACAAAAAGGATGATGCTTACTATGTGACCTATGACGAAAGCGAGGTCACGGGTATGGACGGAACTACGACAACGCTTAAGGTTATGGACGGGATTGTAACCTTGATCAGGATGGGGTCTGTCAATTCGCATTTCGTATTCCAGCAGGGACAAAAGCATGTCTCTTACTACGATACCGAGCATGGCGCATTTACCATAAGCGTGCTGGCAAATGCAGTGGATGTTAAAATGAATGACCATGGCGGAGAAATCCGTGTCGGATACGAACTGGAAATTGATAATAATAAAACCGGTGAAAATGATTTTATCATGTCGATAAGAGAGGCAGGACAAACAGATGACAAACATTATAGAGGACATAAGGGGACAAGTCCGGAATACAGTTAAAGGCGCGTTATTGACTTCCATTGCCAAAGGCGAGCTGCCCGACGCGGAAGTTAACGAGATTACTGTGGAAACACCGAAAGAGAAGGAGCATGGGGAATTTTCCACAAATATAGCGATGCAGCTGGCCAGACAGGTCAAGAAGGCTCCTGCCCAAACTGCAGCGATATTGATTGCCAATATGGATTACTCCAATACATATATTGATAGGGCTGAATGTGCAGGACCCGGCTTTATCAATTTCTTTCTTAAAGCTGAATGGCTTTATGAGGCACTAAAGGTAATAAGCCGTGAACGTGAGGAATATGGAAGAATTAATATTGGCGAAGGCAAAAAGGTCATGGTTGAGTTTGTCAGCGCCAACCCGACAGGCCCGCTCCATATGGGCAATGCCAGAGGCGGCGCATTGGGTGATTGTATTGCAAGTGTCCTCGAAGCAGCCGGTTATGATGTCACAAGAGAGTTTTATGTGAATGACGCCGGAAATCAGATCGAGAAGTTCGGCATATCGCTGGAAGCAAGATATATACAGCTGTTAAAGGGTGAAGATGCGATCGAGTTTCCGCAGGATGGCTATCAGGGCGAGGATATTATTGATCATATGAAGAGTTATATTGCACAGTACGGAGCGGATCTGCTTGAGGCAGAGCCTGCTGTGCGAAGGAGTAAACTGGTGGAGTATGCTCTGCCGAAAAACCTCGAACGTATTCGTTCCGGTCTCGAGGCATATGGCATCAAATACGATGTTTGGTTTTCTGAGCAATCCCTATATGACAGCGGCGAATTGGAAGAAACACTTCAATATCTCAGAGAAAAAAATCTGACCGTTGAAAACGAGGGAGCCGAGTGGTTTAA
>JAEZMC010000052.1 GCA_023435805.1 Bacillota bacterium
TGGAGGGATATATATGTCAGGCCATTCCAAATGGGCAAACATAAGAATTAAAAAAGGCAAATCGGATGCGCAGCGCGGCAAGGCGTTTACAAAGCTGGGCAGGGAGATTGCCATAGCGGTTAAATCAGGCGGCGCCAATCCGGATGCCAATTCAAGATTAAGGGATGTAATTGCAAAAGCCAAGGCTGCGAACATGCCGAACGATAATATTATGAGAAGCATCAAGAAGGCTTCCGGCGATGGTGATGGTGCTGACTTCGAAGAGATCACCTATGAGGGCTACGGTCCGGGCGGAGTAGCCGTTATTGTCGATGCGGCTACGGACAACCGTAACAGAACGGCGGGCGATATAAGGCATTACTTTGATAAATTCGGCGGCAACCTGGGACAGACCGGCAGCGTTTCGTTCATGTTCAACAAAAAAGGTGTCCTGCTGATTGAAAAAGACGGGAAGGTATCGGAGGACGACCTGATGATGGAAGCGCTGGAGGCAGGTGCTGAGGACTTTTCCACCGAGGAGGATTACTTCGAAATCACCACCGATCCCGGCGATTTCTCGAAGGTCCGCGAAGAACTGGAGAAAAAGGGCTATGAATTCCTTGAAGCCGAAGTTTCCATGATCCCCACGGTCATGACCAAGCTTACCGACGCCAAGCAGATCGAGCAAATGGATAAGCTCATAGATAATCTTGAAGACATGGACGACGTCCAGAACGTCTACCACAACTGGGAGCAGGAGTAGCAGCAGTTTATCACCGCCGTGATGCAGTGAATCGGATATCTGGCATTCGACCTCTTATGTCAGTTTGCTATATGCAAAAAACATAAGAGGTTTTATTATATTCGTGTTGTAAATGTAGTATAATTAAAAAAATCCTGCCATATTCAAAATCAATTCGTATGGATATGATGGGTGAAAGCAGCTTTGTACAGGAGAGTTACCTTTGGATTTTACATTCAACATCATTATCAATACGTATTCTATTCTCATACTAGTTGTTATCAGCATTCAGTCCTATAGAGATACTGATAAGAATTCCTGGAAACATAGAATTTTTGGAATGATGCTGAAATTAACCATGTTCTTGCTTGTCATGGATATATTTGGACGGTTTGACGGTAAAACGGATGCCCTTTTCCCCTTCTTCAATCATCTGGGCAATTTTATGCTTTACATGCTGAATCCGGTTCTTCCGTCATTATGGCTGCTATATGCGCATCATCAGATTTTCCACAGTGACAAAAAAACTAGACGGCTTTTATATCCGCTGTGCCTCGTCAACATCGCCAATGTCATATTGGTAATATGCTCGCTGTTTTACGGATGGTACTACACAATCGATTCAAATAACATATATCACAGAGGGCCTCTTTTTTTGCTGCCTTCCCTGATCACGGTCACATTGATCCTGGCAGCATTTATTATGATCATTGCACATCGTAAAAAAATTGAAAAGAGACATTTTTTATCCCTCCTCCTCTTTGGGGCTCCCCCGTTTCCTTGCGCTCTGCTGCAGATTTATGTTTACGGAGTATCAATCGTCCTGCATGGCGCGGTCATATCCCTGCTGATCGGCTTTCTGAATATTCAGAACTACAGACTGTATACGGACTACCTTACGGGAGTCGGCAACCGTAAGAAACTGGAGGCCTACCTGGATGAAAAAATAGCTGCATGCACCGCGGATAAGACCTTTTCAGCCATTCTGATCGATATTAACGACTTCAAGGCCATCAATGACAACTTTGGTCACCATATGGGAGACGATGCGCTGGAAACAACCGCCGAGCTGCTAAGAAACTATATCAGGCCTGTAGATCTGATTGCGCGATTCGGAGGAGATGAATTTTTCATGGTTCTGGAAACGTCAAATGCGGAGGACCTGGATAGAATCATTCAAAGAATTAAAAACGGTGTAGATAACTTCAACAATTCCGGTGTAAAGCCCTACAAATTGGGATTCAGCATAGGTTATGCCGTATATGACTACACTTCCGGCATAAAGGCCAATGAATTTGAGAAGCAAATCGATGCATTGATGTATGAGGACAAACGAAAAAGCAAGAATAACACAAGTGTGTGACTGCACAAAAATGCAATGGAAATTTTTTACATAATTACATGGGCCGGGAATACCGGACTGAACGCCGGCGATGCTTTCACCTGACCCAATTATCATGATAAGGAGCGAGACGGGAAATGAAAAAAGTATTGATTGTCGACGATGCTGCCTTCATGAGAATGGCCATTAAGTCCATTCTCATGAAAAACGGGTTTGAGGTAGCAGGAGAAGCAGAGAACGGGATTGAAGGCGTACGAAAATATAAGGAGCTAATGCCCGATATTGTAACGATGGATATCACAATGCCTGAAATGACCGGTATAGAGGCATTGAAGGCCATCCGGGAATTTGATCCCGGTGCGAAGGTTGTCATGGTTTCCGCCATGGGCCAGGAGGTGCTTGTAAGGGAGGCCATCATGAACGGAGCAAAGTCTTTCATTGTAAAGCCGTTTAAAGATGAGCACGTGATACAAACACTCAATAAAATACTTGCCTGACCGAAGCATAAATAAGCCACAGTATGTCACATTTCCAAAAGGCACCTGCGGCAGCAAAGGCTTCAGTGGACAATTCAGCTTACGGAATATTGTTTTAAGCGATAAGGAGCTTGGGAAATATTGACTGAAGATAATAAGCGGCAAATAACAAACAAAGGCAATAAGAAACCCGATGTGGCCGGCATAGGGGAGGGAACGAAGGATTCCTCCCCCCATCAGGATCCGGGGCATGGATTTTCCATTACCGACAGGGAATTCAGGCTTCTTGCGGCATACATCAAAGATCACTACGGGATCAATTTGAAAGACGAGAAGCGCGCTCTTGTAACGGGGAGGCTTCGCAATGTTCTCCTTCAGAACAATTTCAAAAGCTTTTCCGAATACTTCGAATACATCCTTGCAGATAAAACCGGTAATGCAGCGGCTACACTAATCAACAAGATCTCGACAAATCACACCTTTTTTATGAGGGAAGCCGATCATTTCAAGTATTTCCGGGATCATGTGCTGCCTTATCTCAAAAATACCGTTAACGGCAAGGACCTGAGGGTGTGGAGCGCAGGATGCTCCTCCGGGGAAGAGCCCTACACCCTTGCCATGATTATCGATGAGTTTTTCGGGAAGGAAAAAATGTGGTGGGATACCAGGATACTGGCCACCGATATTTCGGGCAGGGTGCTTGAAGCCGCGGCTGAAGGCATATATGACAATGAAAGGATAGCTACGCTGCCATCAAATTGGAAAGAGAGCTATTTTAAGCCGTATGACAAAGAAAACCATATCCTGATCGACCGGATCAGGGGTGAGGTAATATATCGGAAGTTCAATCTTATGGATGAGGTTTTCCCTTTCAAACGGAAATTCCATGTAATATTCTGCAGGAATGTGATGATTTACTTTGATGCGCCAACAAAGCAAAAGCTGGTGGAGAAATTTTACAACTCGCTTGAATATGGCGGCTACCTGTTTGTCGGTCACTCGGAGTCCTTAAACCGCGACGAGAAAAAATTCAAATATATCCTGCCGGCAGTCTATCGAAAGCAGTAATGAGGTGATGTGGTGTTACACGTGAAAAAAATCAGGGTGCTGGTGGTGGACGACAGCATCCTCTTCAGAGAAGTGCTGGCGAAAGGAATATCTTCAGATCCGAATATAGATGTGGTTGCCACGGCGGGTGATCCTTTTGATGCCCGGAACAAGATTCTGGAATACAGGCCCGACGTGATGACCTGTGATGTTGAAATGCCCAGGATGAACGGTATTGAGTTCATACGGCGGCTCCTGCCCCAATATCCGCTGCCGGTGATCGTGGTCAGCTCGGTTAATGGCGCAGTATTTGACGCCATAGCTGCAGGTGCGGTAGATTTTGTTGCAAAGCCTGATGTAAACTCGGTTAAGAGTGTAGAAAACTTTATCTATGAAATGATCGAAAAGGTGAAAATTGCAGCTGCAGCCAAGGTACGGCAACACAGAAATGAACAGGCCGTGAATAAAGTTGCGGACCGCGAAGAACCCGGATTGATCAGAATGATTGCCATCGGTGCATCAACAGGGGGGACGGAGGCCATCAGCAGCATTTTGGCTGCACTGCCCGAAAGCGCACCCGGAATTGTAATTGTACAGCACATACCGCCTGTTTTTTCACGCATGTTTGCTGAACGGATGAATTCGCTGATGAACCTGCACATCAAGGAGGCCGAGACCGGTGACTGGGTTGAGAAAGGGAGAGTCCTGATTGCTCCCGGCAACCGCCATATGAAAATAAAAAAAATCGGTGACAGGTTCCGCGTCGAATGCTTTGACGGCGAGAAAGTGAACGGGCACTGTCCATCTGTCGATGTCCTGTTTGAATCGGTGGCCAGGGAAGCGGGAGACAGGGCAATCGGTGTGATATTGACAGGAATGGGCTATGATGGTGCAAAAGGGCTGCTGGAGATGAAGAGAAGGGGTGCCAGAACCATCGGGCAGGATGAAAAATCATCGGTTGTATATGGGATGCCGAGGGTTGCCTATAATATCGGGGCTGTGGATAAGCAGGCCTCCCTGAATAATATACCCAAAGTGATCTATCAGATGCTTGGATGAAAGGCGTTAACCTACTGCAGTGTATCCTTCGTCAAAGAATCGAGTTTAAGCTTCTTTTGTATCTGAAGGAGCCGGTCCAGGTCCTCCAAACGCTCTATGCAGTGTTCGCGGCAGCATTTTGTGCAGACGGAACGGCTTCCGCCGTAACCGGGATTCATGCTGACAGCTCTGTGGATCCGGAAAAACGGCCTGGGCTTGATTTTCCTGCAGCAGGAGCACCTGGGCATCATATCGGGCAGGAAGAGAAGAAACAGCACAATCGCTGCGGCGGTAAAGAAAAAAAGCCACCTGTACATAAAGCAACACCTCTATTAATTGCTATTTGGGCAGGATCGGTTTTATGACAATTTTATCTGACGAATGACTCATGTATAACATTATTAAAAAGGGCTGCCGTTAGACGACAGCCCTTTTGCTATTCATATCAGCTTTTTGTTCTGTTTACTTCCTTTCGACCGGATAATTATTGCCGGTATAGGACTCAAATACCTTTTTAACAATGTTTCCGCCTATCTTGCCTGCATCCCTTGCAGCGATGTCGCCGTTATAGCCCTGCTTAAGGTTGACACCTACCTGGCTGGCTATTTCATACTTCATGTTATCAAATGAGGTCTTACTCCTGTTTGCCATATAGT
>JAEZMC010000129.1 GCA_023435805.1 Bacillota bacterium
ATCCAGGAACATTTCATTCGGTGGATCTCTGGTTTTTCTTCGAAACCCTTGCCAAATGCTGGAGACCGTTTGTCGGCAAGCATTATGATCTGGCTCGTCAAATGTGCAGCTACTGGGCCAACTTCATCCGGTCCGGAGATCCGAATGGAAAGGATGCCACGGGAGAGAAACTTCCGCAGTGGGATCCATATACTCCCGATGCTCCCTATGGAATGCTGTTCGGCGACAAGGCCGGATTTGAAAGGAAGCAGCCTGATGAAATCATGCAGTTCCTGATTAGAGCGTATTTCAAAAGAAACAGGATGTAAATAAGACACATAGCCCGGGTTGAAGCGATCTATTGTATTGCAGGATTGCTGCTGTCCCGGCGGATGCTGTCAAAAGCATAACTTCAGTCCGAAGCCCATTGACTGCCTGGTCAATATGGTTTATAATGGTGATGTATTGACCGCATGGTCAATAACAGGGAGGGGGTTGTACGATTGAGCATACTTGAAACAAGGAACTTAACCAAATACTATGGAAAAGCAAGGGGCATACTTGATGTCAGCATGAGCATCGATCAGGGGGAAATATTCGGTTTTATCGGTCCCAACGGAGCGGGTAAATCGACTACGATCAGGACTCTGCTCGGTTTTCTCAAGCCGACCGGCGGCAGCGCAAGTATATTCGGTATGGACTGTCTGACCCGTAATGACGAGATAAAGACTGATATTGGTTATGTGCCGTCGGAGGTCAATTATTATGACGATATGAAAGTAAGGGATCTGCTGGCATACTCTGCAAAGTTCTATAAAAAGGACTGCAAGAGCAGGCTGAATGAGCTTTGCACCATTTTTGAGGTAGAAACTGCAAAAAGGGTTGATTCACTTTCCTTTGGAAACAAAAAGAAGGTGGCCATCGTACAGGCCTTGCTTCACCAGCCCAGGCTCCTTATTCTTGACGAACCGACGGGTGGACTTGACCCGCTGATGCAAAACCGTTTCTTTGATGTTCTGCACGAGGAAAAAAGCAAAGGAACGACCATTTTCTTTTCATCCCACATTTTGAGTGAAGTAGAAAAAATGTGCGACCGGGTGGCGATTATAAAAGAAGGGAAAATCCTGAAAGTAGAGAGTATCGACAAGCTCCGCGAGAACAAATATAAAAAGCTGAAGCTCGAGCATATGGAGGGAGAAGGGTTTGACGATTTAGGGCTCACAGGCGTTACGGCGCTTACCACCAAAGGTAGGTTCACCGAATTCCTTTACAACGGTGATATCAATGCAGTTATCAGCAAACTGGCGCAAAGAAGGCTGGAAAACCTTTGGATTGAAGAGCTTTCCCTGGAGGAAATTTTCCTGAACTACTATGAAAGGGAGGAAAAGTAGAATGGTTATATTTTTAAGAGAGCTTGCAAGAAACAGAAAAGCATTCATTACCTGGACAGCTTCTCTGGTTGCGGCCAACGTACTGATGCTTGCGTTTTTCCCATATATGGATCTGAAGATGGGCGCTCTTGATGAAATGCTTAAGGGAATGCCCAAGGGCATGTTATCTGCTTTAGGCCTGGAAAATATGGACTTGTCCCGTATACTTCCCTACTTTTCCTATGTATTTCAATACATCCTGCTGTTCTGTGGTATTTATGCCATGCAATTCGGAGCGGGTATTCTTTCACGCGAAGAAGATGAAAAAACGATAGAATTTCTGCTGGCCAAGCCTGTTAAAAGGAACGGAGTGGTATCTTCAAAAGTACTGTGCCTGCTGTTTTATATAGTATTGTTCAACCTCATTTTCATAGTGGCCGACTATCTGACCATTGAAGCTGTAACCAGCCAGGAATACAGCATGGAAGCATTTCTACTGCTTCATCTGGGTTTGCTTTTACTGCAGCTGTTTTTTGCCTCGGTTGGACTCCTGATATCTGTATTTATCATAAAATCCAGTACCATCTTACCGCTGTCGATCGGCGTGGTGCTGGGTACGTATTTTATCAGCATAGCGGCAGGTGTTTCAGAAAAACTGGATTTTTTAAAGTACATTACCCCCTTTAAATATGTGAATCCCGCGGATGTCATAAAAGAAAGCAGTATTGAGCCGGTGTACCTGATCATTATCTGCACGGTCACTGTTTTTTCCGTTGCAGGGGCTTACCTCTTTTACAACCGGAAAGACATAGCGGTATAGCAGGTAAGGTGGAAGGTCTGCGACAACGTTGGAAAAAGGAGAAAATCAGAAATGCCCTCATATGAACTGTTTGAAAAACTGCCTGTTGAGAAAAAAGAAAAGATTCTGCTGGCCTGCATGGAGGTCTTTGCCGAAAAAGGATACGAGGGTGCCTCCACCAACGATATTGTGAAAAAGGCAGGTATTTCCAAGGGCATACTGTTTCACTACTTTGGCAACAAAAAGAACCTCTACCTGTATGTTCTGGATACAGCGCTGGACAAGGTGCTGGACAAATTCACCGCCGGATACAGGGCTGCCTCGGCAGATATTTTCGAGCGCATCATCCTGACGGGTATGCTGAAGCTGAAACTGGCACTGGAGGAGCCGCTGATCTACAAGTTAATTTATGTAACCTTTATCAATACGACAGGGGCTCTTAAAGAGGATGTGGAGAGAATATACAAACGGCTTTATGATATAGCCATCCCAATGCTTTATGATGGTTTGGACCTCTCAAAAGTTCGGAGCGGGGTAGATCCGCAAAAAGCCATCAGCGTGGTGCTTCTTTTTATGGAGGGCCTGCAGGCCAGATATATCGAAGAATACAAAAACATACCGGCGGATCAGGCATTGAATCTGATGGATCGACTGATGGAAGAAAGTATCGAGTATATGGATATTATTAAAAAGGGGGTATATGACAGTTAGCCTGTTTTATTTGATTTCGAGCAAAGCCATTGTGATATCGTCTTGAAGGTCTTTAACGGACCTTATTCCGGCAAATTGGAATGCAGACTTCTTGGCGTTCAACAACAGCTGTTTTGGCTTTGAATTGCTGTGCAGGATGATTTCCAGCAGCCTTTCCTCACCATATTGCTCATTATCCCTGTTTCTCATTTCAAGAATGCCATCTGAGTATAAAAGCATCTTATCGCCGGGTTGCAGGCTGGTGGTCCTGTTGGTGTATTCCGCTTTGTCCGTCCAGTTGCTTATGGGGATACCGGGGAGCCTCAGGAGCTCGAACCTGGTATCGTTGTATATAACGGGGCTCACATTCAAACCGGCATTGGAGTACCGCAATATTTTTTCATCCAGATTTAGAATAGCATAAAAAATAGTGATATACAGCTCTTCATCAAGCTTGCTGCGCTTAAATTCATGAAACAGCTCCTCCAGTGCCTTGGCAGGGGACAACGTCTTCTTGTCCAATGTAGAGCGCAGGAAAACGGTTAATAACGATGCCGGGACGCCATGGCCTGAAACATCGGCAATATAAAGCCCGATATGGGAAGCATCAATCCTGAAGATGTCGAGAAAATCTCCGCCAAGTGAATCACAGGGCAAATAAATAAAGGAAAAATCCATGCGGTTATCAGCAATAGACCCCGGAAGCAGACTGGCCTGCAGTCTTCTTGCCATTTCAAGCTCCGTCCTGAATTTTTTATTCTGTTCCTCCATACCCTTGTACAGCTGCTTTATATGGGTCGTATCACGAAGTACTTCGACTGCGGCAATAATGTTGCCTTCACGATCTCTGACCGGGGAGCTCATGACTGAAAAAATCCGACCGTCAATGAGCTCTTCTTTTTCATGGCAATCGCCGTCAAATACCGTTTGTCTGGAAATACAATTGAGGCAGGGCTCCGTACGGCCTATCAGTTCGTAGCATTTGGCGCCTATCTTCGGCTTGCCCAGACCTTCTGTCATGGCCTTGTTCATATATATGACATTATCGTGCATATCCAAAACGCGCACCCAGTCAAACATACCGTCCACTATACTTTCAATCAGTGAACTATTGCTCTTGACATTTTCCGTAGAATCACCCCCCGACTTTCATCATATCAAAATGATCTTGCATGGGCAATAAAAAAATAGTAATAAAATTGGATTACAAGGAAATAATATTATATAAATACAGCGTTAGGAGTTGACTATGTTTTCCAAAACATCAGCCAGCCAGCAATATATCAATGTGAATAGCACATCGGCCTTCAAGTGCTTTACCGACGAGCTTTACAGGCATATCAGCAGAGCGCTGGGAAATGGCTGCAAATCCGTCGCTTTCATATGCATCGGTACGGATCGGTCAACAGGAGACAGCCTGGGCCCCCTTATCGGATATAAAATTGCGAATCTTAAGTACAAAGGCGTTCATATATACGGCAATCTGGAAAGCCCTGTCCATGCAAAGAACCTGGAAGAGATCATGAAGCAAGTGTTTGCCAACAGCAAGGAGCCTTTTGTCATAGCAATAGATGCATGTCTCGGCCGGATGGAGCATATCGGCTATATCAGCATCGGTGAAGGCTCGATCAAGCCCGGCTCGGGTGTCAATAAGGAGCTTGCTCCCGTGGGTGACATGTTTGTTACCGGCATAGTCAATTTCGGAGGCTTTATGGACTTCCTTGTACTTCAGAACACGAGGCTTCATACGGTAATGAAGATAGCCGACCTGGTTGCGGCAGGCATCCGTTTTGTCATGTGGAGACTGGAAAAGGAAGGTGAATATTTTCCAGCTGAACAGGCGGCTACAGACGATATGCAGGTTTAATGCCCTTATTCATCAGGCACTTCTCAAATATTTCAGACATTTTATGTGTTTGACGTTATAATAGTATAGATGGCAATCATGTTGCGATCTATAATTTTGAAATGATTTGGGAGGAGTATTATATGAATAGAACGGGCAAGGTGCTGGGTAGCATTTTTATCATAATTGGTGTATTATTTCTATTAGAGAATTTTAATATCATCGACCCGATATGGAGCTATATCAACATAGGTTTCGTCATGTCGTTGATCGGAAAATTCTGGCCGCTGCTGTTTTTGGTGTTGCCGGGTGTATGGTTTCATTTGGGATTTTTTACAGGAAGAAAAAGAGACCCGGGTGTACTTGTACCGGGCGGCATACTGCTGGTGCTGGGCGTGGCCTTCCAGATCAACATGTTGTTTGGCGGATGGGATATCATGTGGCCGGTGTATATTTTTTCCGTAGCGTTTGGTCTTTTTGAGCTATATGTTTTTGGAACAAGGGATCGGGGGTTGTTGATTCCGATCGGCATATTGGGCGGATTGTCGGTTTTGTTCTTTATGTCGTTCTCCGCAGGCAGGCTGTTGAGTTTTAATATGAAGCCACTGGTCGTTCCAATTATTTTGA
>JAEZMC010000170.1 GCA_023435805.1 Bacillota bacterium
TTTCCGAACCGGATTGAGATATTGGCAGGCTGCATTGAAGTGCTGCCGGTTTTCTCTGGATCGGACGACGGGTTGCCCAAAGAGGCGATGATGGCATTATGGGATTTTTTTCCCTCCAGCAGCTTATGGCGGTACATCCTGTCCTCGGCCATTTTGAAGATGTCGACGATGTCCTGCGTTTCATCGGTCTTGGAGGCGATGCCCAGAGAGATGCTAGGCTGTATGGGAGAAGCATCTGCAGCAGCGCAGGCTGCCAGGATGCGGGCACAGATTTCATTGCCTTTGGCTTCCGATGTGGATGGGAGGATGAGAGCAAATTCGTCGCCGCCCCAACGGGCAACGATATCCTCTTTCCTGGTTTCTGTTTTGAAGATTTCGGCTATTTTGCGGAGAAGCCGGTCGCCTTCCGCGTGTCCAAACAGGTCATTTGCAAGCTTGAGGCCATTCAGGTCTCCTAGTATGATGGTCAGCGGATACTGTCTTCTGACATCGAGGCGGCGCATTTCCTCTTCCATAAACGCGCGGTTGTACAGGTCGGTGAGATTGTCGTGGAAGCTCAGATAGCGGATTTCCTCCTCGTCATGGGAATGACTGATGGCGTTTACAAAGATTTCACCGGCCAGCCCGAGGAGCAATATATCCTCCTCAAGCCAGTTCCGCGAATTGCTTCTGTGATCAAACCGGAAGGAGCCTGCCATTTCGCCTTCGAGCATGATGGGTATGCTGGTGGTTTCCAGCGCTTCATCCATCACAGGCGCTGTCGGGTTCCCGGAGGGTGAGGCAGTGAAACTGCGCTGTTTGCCCGTTTTGGTGCAGGAGAATATGTCCAGCCTGACGCTTGCGACACCGAATAGCTTGCCGAGCAGCCGCAGCGAATGAAGGACCGTTTCTTCAATATCCCTGGGCTCGATATTGATAAAGCTTGTAGAGACGCCGGAAATCAGCTTTTCGATATAAAGTCGGCGTCTGAGCTCCTTCTCAATCTGCCACAGCTCCGACTTGTCAAGGACCGTGCAAAGCATCCCCGAGGCGTTTCCTTCGGTATCCGACAGAAGCCGGGCCTTGAAATGGACGTAGCAAACCGTTCCGTCGCGGCGGAGCAGCTCCAGCTTGCATTCCATGCTGCCAACCCTGGTGCATTCGACGGAAAGCTCATCAAACAGCGAGGAGGCATTTTCGTCCAGGAAATAACCGATTGGCTTTCCGACAGCTTCGGCGTCGGAATACTTCAGCATTTCGGCAAGGGAGGGATTGATATACCGTACGATGTGACTGTCGTCAAGGATCATGAGGTTTGTATGGAGAAGGGGTGCCAATGCTTTTGAATCATTTTGCATGACGGCCACAATGGAAACCGGGTTGCCAGCGGCCTTGAGCATAATTTCCGCCGGGAATCGTCCGGGTGAAGCCGGGCTGGTTTTTGCCCGCATGCTATATGTGACGGAATGATCCATACCGGCCGCAAAAAGTTGTTCCATGTTTGATGCGGCTTTTAGGGCATCATTGGGATCCAGAAATTCCAGAATGCTTTTACCAAGGATCTCATCCCGGCTGTAATAGCCGAACAAGGCCATCCATTCGGAGCTGTAAGCTGTGATGATGCCCGTCGGGTCCATAACCGCCAGCGTTTCCGGGTTTAGCTGTCTGATTAGGCCGAAAAAACTGTTGTGCAGGCTGTCCCGCTTCATATGGCGCATATTTTCCGACAGCAGACCCACCAGCCTTTCCGCGGTCGGGTCGCCCGGTATTGACAGTGAACCGTCGTTCCTGTAAACAGCGCCGCGGGAGACCAGGTCCTTCATCGAACTGAATTCGGACAATGTTTTTTCCAGTTCTGAATTTTTTTGTTCGAGGTATATTATCTGCCGGCTGAGTTCTTCAATTTTTTTGCCATTTTGTGCTGCGGCAGGTAATAAAAAATTTAATAGATTTTTCATTCTTTACACCATTTTGTAAGATATGGGCTCACTGATATGGTAACATTCCTTCGGGTAAAAGACAATAGCCGGGTGAGAACAAGGCTTATGAAGGATTTATGTGAAATAATGTAGAATACTTGCAACAACACAGGATAGAGGAGAGTGGAGCAGCATTGATAAACGATTTTTTTCTTACACTTGCCAATCTGGCCGGGAAAAACTACAACGACTACGCAGTACTGATCCTGATACTGGCAACGGCCTGCTGCTTGATCAATTATGATCTTTACAGGCTCGCCGGAATCCGCGGCAGCCTTCGGAAGCTCAACGGTGAATTGGGCAGAATGGAGGGGTATGGCATTGAAAATGTCAAAAAGCTGGATGCCCTGTTCGGAAGCAGGAGCCATATTGCCGTAAGGAGTACATGGGAGGCATGCTACGGTGAATTCCGGAATATCAGGAACCGGGAAAGGACGTTGGACCTGAGGGGCCATTTCAGCCTGTTCAGCGTAATAACGATACCTGCCCGCAGGAAAAGGGCGGAAACAGTCCCCGGAATACTGGTCATGGCGGGTATTCTCGCCGCGTTTTTTGGCATCATGGCGTATCTGCTGAAGGCGGATGCAGCTTCCATGACTGATACAAAGGACGTGATGAACGGCCTGATGAACAACATCGCTGCTTCCTTCGGCATTGCGTTTGCTGCAATACTGCTGTCGATCCTGTTTCAGCTGGTTGACAGATATCTGTATCACTCCGCGGTATCCGAACTGAACCTGTTCCTGAATCTGGCCGTCCGTAAAATGCCGGTGGCAAAAGAAACGGACAGCCTGGAAGCCATGATTGCGGAACAGCGGAGACAAAATGAAACGCTCCAAAGTCTTGGCGCCGGCATATCGGCACAGCTCGGTACGTTTATTGCCGGAGATCTGGTCCCATCCATACATAAATCCTTCGATGAAGCGATACAGAAGCAGATTGCACCAACGATCAAAGAGATGAGCGGCATGCTGCAGCGAATGTCCGAGGAAGTACGTGAAACGCAGACCAAGGGAGTACAGGCCATGGTGGACAGCTTTGCCGAAAAACTTGTTGCCGCAACCGGACTGCAGCTTGAACAGCTTGGGGAGAGCATCAGCGTCATACTGGAATACCAGGGGAGAGCGGAAGAAAACACGTTCAAGCTTATCAGAGAGCTCCTGAAAAATGTGGAACTGCAGAAGAACGTCAATGCGGAAACCGGAAAGGTGCTGGAGACCATCCGGCTCTATCAGCAGCAATCCGCTGAAATGAATACGGCGCTTGCCGAAAATATGCAAAGCATGAAGCTTTTCAACGACGCGCTCAGAGAAGCTATGGCATCGGACAGCCAGTCCATGGAGGATTTGAACAGCCGGTACCAGGCACTGCAGGAAGAGAGAAGTAAATATTTTGAGAAAATGGACGAACAGATCGGGCGGCTGCTGGAGGAACTCTCCTTACAGCTCGATGCCGCATTTTCACGTTTTAACGATATCATGTCGCTGGCATACGAGAGGTTGGATACCAATATGAACACGACTGTCGAAGGCCTGTCGACCAATTTAAAATCACTTGCCGACAGTATGGATGATCAGGTGCGGGATATCAGCATCTATGCCAAAGGGCTGTCGGAGGAGGTAAGCGAGTTGAGCGACCGGCTCGGGAATGCCGTCAATGAGTTCTCAGGCCAGATGAATGCGGGAGTGGTGAAAACCATGGATGCGTTTGATGAGGGGCTCAGCGAGATATGCGGCAGATTCGGCAGGGTCATATCCGACATGAAGGATGCGGTGGAAGATCTGCCTGCGCTGATTGAGGCAATGGACAGGCATAAGGCCGGTGTGCGGGAGATGACGAAATGAAGCAGTATATTGATCCATATGAGAATAAGGAGGAAGCAGGCGGGCGATCATCCTTTTCATATCTGCCGGCGGCTGTCATGCTTCTGCTTTTGTTAATTTTTGCAGCAGGCGCGATACTGGTCAAAAGTGCCGGTATGAATACGGGACAGACCGATACGGCAATACAGGGCGGACAGGCTGCACAAACGGAACCGCAGGTACAAAACGGACAGGACGAGCTGAATGAAACGGCGGAGAGGATTGTTGAAGAATTAAAGGCAAGGGAAGCTGCGCTGACAGACCGTGAAAAGGCGGTTACCGAAGGTGAAGCGGCCATAAAGGCGCTTGCCGGAGTCAGAACGGAGATGATCAGGGAGCTTTCCGGCAAGCTGGCTGAATTGAAGCTGCCGGTGGAGATCAACGAGGTTACGGGTTCAGTCCGCTTCACCGAGGCGGTTCTTTTCGATGTCGACCAGGATGTAATAAACGTGGAAGGGCAGCAGTATCTGAAAGCCTTTGTACCCGTCTACCTTTCCGTCCTTTTAAGCGATCAATACGAGAAATATCTGGATCAGATCATCATAGAAGGGCATGCGGATAACGGAGGGACGTACCGGTATAACCTTGAGCTGTCGCAGAAAAGGGCGGATTCGGTGGTGAATTTTATCCTTGCACAGAACCTCGCCTCGCTGCCGGGCGGCAAAGCTGCTGAAAAATATCTGACAGTCGGCGCCAGATCTTTTAACGTACCGGTCCTTGTTGACGGTGTTCCGGACCGGGGCAAATCCCGCAGGGTGGAATTTGTTTTTCGGCTCAAAGATGAAGAGACCCTGAAGCAAATACAGGATTTATACAAAGGAGCGAGGTAGAAGTGGAAATCGGGTTTGCTTACCAGCCTGAGAGGCTCTATGAACAATTGAACCGTATCCGTAGAAGCTACCCCTCGCATGATGAGTTTATCAGGCAGGATCATTCCAGTGAAGCGGTACGTTTGATAAAAGCGCTTTCAATGCTTCAGGACGGAATGATTGAAAGCTTTGCGGACAAGCTGAAAAACAGTGAGGCGGAAATTGCGCTGCTTGCGCTGCAGGGCTGTGCGGACAGCCGGATATGTGGCCTGCTGGAAACGATACTGGTTCGCCGGTTCAGAAGAAAGCTGTTTGAACTGGGCTGGGTCCTGCTGCAAATGGACGATGAAAACGAAAGGCTTCAGAACGCAATGGGACTTCTGGCAGAGTGCCTCCGCCGAAAGGATCCCGCTTCGTATGAATGTACGCTTTTCGCGAGGCTGGATGAACGCAAAGACGGCATTGCCGGCGGTGTGTATGCCCTTTTGGTCACGGAGGAACTTGAGCTGAAACAGTTTTTCCGTAAATACGACATCCGTGAGGAGCTGGAGCTTGGAAGAAAGGTATGCGAGCTTTTCTTTTTGAGTTGCGGCAGCGAAGGCTTCACAGCAAACAGGGCGGTTTTTACCGGACTGTTGAAGCAGTTGGACGC
>JAEZMC010000173.1 GCA_023435805.1 Bacillota bacterium
GTGCAAATGTCCCTGAGAGGGTATAAATGCCTGCGGCGGTCGGAACATATGAATGGGTATCCCAGCTTGTAACGGCAGCGGACGTTGTCGTACCGTTGCTTAATGTCAATGTAACGGTTGCGGGCAGTGTGACCGCGCCGATCGTCGTTCCATAGGCCACGCGGATGTCGGCAATTGCGCCTGCGCTTGTTACGGTTACCACGGCCGGTTGTCCGACCACGATACGGACGCTGGCCCTTATATTATTCGGATTTGTTATCCCCGACGGCGGCGCAAAGGTTCCCGGAAGGGTATAAGTGCCTGCAGCTGCGGGGTTATATGGGCTCTTGTCCCATACAACCGGGACAGTCGCCGTTGTTCCATTGCTCAGCCTTAATACAACGGTTGCGGGCAGTGTGACCGCAGCGATCGTCGTCCCATAGGCCACATTGATATCTGGAATGGAATCCACCCCGGTTACGTTGATCACTGTCGGCGGATTCGTATTGCCGCCAGGTGTTGTCGGTGTTGTGGGCGGTGTTGTGGCAGGTGTCGCCGGAGGTGCTGCCGGAGGTGCTGCCGGCGTTGCCGCCGTTACCGATACGCCGGTCAGGTTGGAAGCGATATTTACGGTACCCGGCTTAGGCTCCACCGTTACGTTGCCCGCGTTGATATAAGCCGTACCGATCGTGCAGTCCCCTGCCAGCTTTGACGGCTGGTTTATCCTTAATGTCTGGATGGTTACGGCCTTTACAACAGTGATCAGAGAATCCCTGGCGTTATTAACCAACTCCAGAATTGTGCCGCTTAGAATGGATAGTTTGGACTTGGCAGATTCGACAGTCACCCTGTCAAAATTACCGGCCAATTCAACAAGTGCCCCTTCAGGGACTTTTGCCAGAATCTCCTTAAAACCGCTGCCGGTCAGCGCCTCTTCTTCAAATTTTGCAGGAGACATAGCGGTTGCATAATCGATCTTCGTTGAACCCTTTGCAACCAACCGTACCTTTGCATTGCCCGGTACGCTGACAACGACCCTGCCCAAAGAAGAATTCACGATGAGGATGCTGTGCTCGCCTCCGCCGCTGACGGTTGTCGTACCGCTGACCGCAACATTGTCCAGCGTTACCGTTCCGTCTTCGATGCCTTCGGTAAGATAGAGGTTTCCTTTGATCACCATGTTTTTTAAAACCACATCAGCTCCGGTGACTGCTACATTCCCTGCTATCTCCTTTGTGCCGGCTGCCGGTCCGTAAGTACCGGCGGAAGAATACATTGAACCTGCCGCTTTGGACAATATGGCAACCACCTCTGCCCTGGTGGCATTTTTGTCCGGTTTGAAGCTTTTATCCGCATACTCGTTGATATACCCCAGTTTGCTCACGGCGCCGACGCTGCCCTTCCCCCAGGCGGCAAGAGCTTTTGCATCGGAAAATTTCGATGCGGCACTCTCATCCGGATCCAATTTTAAAATCCGCGCCAGTATGGTGATCATTTCCTGCCGTGTTACAGGCTGATTGGGCCTGGCAGTATTGTCCTGGTATCCGGCCAGATAGCCCTGAGCTTTTGCTTTGGCTATGTCACCGGCAAACCAGTCCTTTGATGATACATCCTTGAAAGGAATGGCTGCTTTTTTTGTGAAACCGAACGATCTGTTCAATAAAGCGAAATATTCGGCCCTGGTTATTGGATTCTCCGGCCGGAAGGACCCGTCCGAGTAACCCTTGACCAGCCCTTTTTCCATCCAGTCGTTGATCTGGGCCTCCGCCCAATGCCCCTTTGCATCAGGTGCCTGAGCATAGGCTACCCATGAAACCGACAGAAGCATGGTGAACGAAAGAGTTACCGCCGTTAAAATTTTCAGTATTCTGCGCATGATACTTTCCCCCTGTCTTTTGTTTGTTTTCACAGCCTTTCTGGCTATTTTACAGCAAGTACGAATAAAAATTACCATATTTTATTATTATCTACAATTATTTCCACCCTTATCCAACCTGGACCAGAATGATGCTCGATCAAAAATCCTTCGACCAGTTGGTACTTCTTGACACAAAAACAGATCCCTCGGGGGAATAGTCCAAAAATTGCCGGGAAAATCGCGCAGTTCATAGGATCACATGTCATAAAAAAAAGAGAACCGGAAAGTTGTTCATCCGGTCTCCCTTCTTATCTTTTCGGGCATTTTGGGTTATTTCCCGCTGATCAGCAGGTCATGAACGATTAAAATATTGAAATATGCCTTCTTCAATTTCCAGGCCTGTATTGACTCCCTCGCCCTCGTACAGGATGTTTCCACTCCTGTCGGAAAGCCTGACCTGCACGACTGCAGTAATGCTCTCCAGGATTTCCCTGTCCATCAGACCATTTTTCGGCGCCTTCAGTATGCCCTTGCCGGAATGCACCGCATTAAGCTCCAGCTTATGGCGCTTGTCTTCCACGACGGCCTTCAGAGAATCCCTGGCATAGCTGAGCTCGATTATTTTCGCATGGGTATAGGTGGCAAACAGGAGCATTTTATCTTTTATCCTGATAAAGGACAGGAACCCCGGAAACGACCATCGCAGCCAGGGTATCCTGGCCAGTGAAAACATCAGTGATACGTCATCTTTCCCAAAATGGTTCGACTGCAGCCAGATCCATGCCTCAGGAAACGATCTTCCCCAATCCTTTTCTATATATCCGTATCCATCCGTGAAGTCCACTGTTTGTCCATCGATACTCAATCCCCCGCATAGCTCCTGATGGATGTTGACAATGCCATGGTAGCATTCCATAAAGGGAACGAAGGCGTAGGGACCCATTATACCCGGCCGGAGCGTCTTTTTGGGGAAGGCGATGATATTTTCAAATTCCAGCCGGCCCCGAATGCTCATCACGTTATCGCTGAGCTCCAATTGAATAGCCCTGCCGGAAAAATGATTGCCACCGATCCGTATATCGAACTTTTCTCTGCTGTATTCAAAATCGGATAGGTCGTATTTAAAATAAGAGGACTTGCAGGTGTGCGCGTCCATTACCTGTACGAAGGCATGTCGGCCCAGGCCGCCCCGCTCAAGCGAAACCCCCGGTATCACTGCCAGGACGTTTTTGCGTTCCCGGTCTATAAGCTTGAAATACCAACCTTCAAAATAGTTTTTTCTTTTGTACCCTCCTTGAAAGATATCGGGATTAAAAACCTTGCTGGTCAGATACATGACACACCCCCGCTCCTTACCGGCTACGCGCTGCTAAAATCATTCATCGCATAATTTACCCGATTGCATTGTTTTTAACCGGATCAAGGGCCCGATCATGAAAAAAGCAGCTCCCCGACAGGGTAAGCCGCTTTCTGTCAAATGTCTCATTTTATCTTCGCGCCTGGATACCCTGGCTTTTCGCCCTGGATCTCACCAGTCCGTTAATGCTGTCAACCACAGCTATTATGATGAATACAACGATAAATGCAGTGATGGAGGCTTGCTTTATTTCCGCAATCCGGGCTGCTGTCATATGGAAGATACCAGCCAATGTTGATGTTAATTCCGGATTGTACAACAGGCTGTCACCCAACATGATACAAACAAATATGCTCGATACCAGATTGTTCACCGTATTGGCAAAAGCCAGCAATCTGGTCCACCGCATGGTAATCACCTTGCCGATGGAAAGAACAAGCTGAAAAATGGCAAACAGAACGATGAACGGAATATACAGCTGCAGGCGTTCGAGCTGTAATACCGGCGCTATATGAATCATCCCGCTGCCATCCCTGCTATACATGCCGAAAAGCTGAGGCTGGAAGACTAACAGGGCAACGAAAACGACCGTAAAGATGATCGAAGCGATCGCATCGCCGCGTGATATTCTGCTTTTAGGCGACAGCGGCATGTTTTGCAGCTCCTCAACCGTCCATTGTTTTTTTCCGAATGGTAAATCCCCGCTGCTGACTCCCGTCCTTTCCAGAACGGCGAACACAATCGTTACCCATACGAATGCCTGTATTACCCCATCAAATCCGGCAGCTATCAGTTCTCTGAAAAATTCCGCCGAGAGAAAATAGGATCCCCCATTGACACCCGACTTTTCAATGCCGCCCAGTACTGAAAGAAACATACAGGCTACTACGGCAATACCAATCACAAGCTTCAATACGGAAACATAGTTGTCATACAGTGCCGGACCGATCAAGTATCTTTTCACCTGACGGTATTCATTGGCTAATGCAGCCGGATTTCCAAGCTTCTCAAGTACGATGCGCACATCACTTTCCGATGCATTCTCCGGGAGCATGTCTTCAATATTCGAGCGAAGCTCCTTCGCCACATCCTCACGCGTATTTTCGGGCAGCCGTTCCGTAACGGCCAAAACATAACGGTCAATCAAGTCCATTCGGGTCATCCTCCTTCATTAATTCCTCCAACTGTTTCGACAATGAAAACCATTCGTCCATTAAACGGCTGTAAACCTTTTTACCATTCTCACTCAACATGTAAAATTTACGAGGCCGGCTTTCCGACGTATCCCACTGGCTGATCAGGAGCTGCTGTTTTTCCAGCCGCCTCAATAACGGATAAAGCGTGCCGGCTTCAATCGCCGCATTTTTCCCTTCCAGCTTCTGTACCAGCGAATACCCATATTCCGGGTTGTTAAGCTGGCTAAGCACCGACAGTACCAATGTTCCTCTTCTAAGTTCAACAATAAGTGAATTCACCAGTTCATCAATTGGGTCCATTCGATCACCTCATACCCATTATACTGTATGTCATACACTATTGTCAATATTATAATATAAATAATTATTTAATATATTCAAATTCATAATATGATATGTTTCACACCTTGAGTATGCTATAAGCATTGGTATACAGACGGTAAATGCATAGATGCACTTCCGAAGCGGTACAATGTACCATCAAAGGTGCTTCCATTTCACGCGGATAGGAAACAGCACAATCATTTCCTGTGCCGGTAGAAGGAGGGCGGTACGCCCTCCAGCTCGCTAAAGGCACGGCTGAAGGCATGGATGCCCTTGAAACCATACATCTCCGCAATCTCTGTTATACTCTTTGCGGAAAACTGGATCATTTCCTTTGCTTTTTGAATACGCGTCAGTCGGTGATAATGAATAGGCGTCATGGAAAACGACTCCTTGAAAAGGCGTGCCAGATGGAATTTACTGATTTTAAACCGCCCTGCCAGCTCATCAAGGGAAATTTCCCTGTCTGCATGATGATCCAGGTAGTCTTTTATATCAAAAAGGATGTCCGTATTGTTGAATGTACTCCTGATCCCCGACCAATGCTGTTCACGCAGGAGATATGTCCATAGATTGATAAACTGCCCCTTGACGGACAATTCATAATAGGGCAGTTTTCTGGAGAACTCATCAATGATGCCGAAAAGCATTTTCTCAAATACCTGAGTGTTCTGCAGGCTGATCTTGTCGGGAAGCCATAGGCCGGAATCTTTTTCAACCGCTTCGCGGAACCATTTTGCCTCCTGCTCGCCGATATGCTCCAGGGGTCTGAACGAGACCCGGACATCAGGGCTGTCTTCCCGGTAAACCAAATCAAAATGAATATGCGGCTGACGGATACGTGTTGTACCCACCTGCCTGATCGAGTGGCGGCAGCGTGGCCTGAACAGGAATATATCGCCCGGCAGGCCGGAATATTCCGTATCTTCAACTGTTACAACGAGTTCCCCCTCCTTGACATATAAAAGCTCGTAATCAAAAATCACCCGCTCTTTCAATTCCCACTGCGCATCGATGATGCTGTCCATAGCTACACGGATGTAAGGCGAGATCGTTTGTGCCATCATATGCAACACCTCCCGGTTCCATTTCATTTTACAAAAGGCAGTGCATAAAAGCAAGAAATGTTAAATTAATAACTGTTTTCGCTAAAGACATAACCATTTGGACCATGTAAATTTGAAATAGTTGTACAATTCTAGTGTTCCATGCACTCGGTAAAAGCAACTGTAAAGTAAAACAGAAGAGGAGATGATACGTATGTTCAACGGCTTGAATATGAATATGGGAAATCTTTCAAAGCTATCTCATGCCCAAACCCGTTCCATCAGCCCGGAAAACTTCAACGGAGGAAAAGGAAGGGGAGGTATGGCTACCGATGGGACCGGCGCAAACTGCGCCAGAGATCTGGGGCAGGGCTGGAAGATTTCCCCCTCTGTCAGGATCAAGGCCGGTGAAACCTTTACCGTCGCCGATATAGAAGGTCCCGGCGCGGTGCAGCAGATATGGATGACCCCAACGGGCAATTGGCGGTACAGTATTTTACGAATTTACTGGGACGGACAGGAAAGCCCGTCGGTGGAGTGTCCGGTCGGCGATTTTTTCGCATCGGGCTGGGGCAAGTATGACCAACTCTCATCGCTGGCAGTCTGCGTCAATCCCGGCAGCGCATTCAACTGTTACTGGGAAATGCCATTCCGGAAGAGATGCGTCATCACCATGACCAATATAGCGGACGAAGAGATGGTGCTTTATTATCAGGTCAATTACACGCTTACGGATGTACCTGAAGAGTGTGCCTATTTTCATGCCTGCTTCCGCAGGTCCAACCCCACAGCCTATAAAGAGGCCTATACCATCCTGGACGGCGTGAAGGGGCAGGGTCATTATGTGGGTACTTATATGGCATGGGGAGTGAACAACAACGGCTGGTGGGGTGAAGGAGAGATCAAGTTCTACATGGACGGTGACACCGACTACCCCACTATTTGTGGAACAGGCACAGAAGATTATTTCTGCGGCTCCTACAACTTTGAAAATCCGGAAACACACCAGTATCAAGCATTTACTACGCCTTATGCCGGGCTGCACCAGATCATCAGGCCGGATGGGCTTTACAAATCACAAATGCGTTTCGGCATGTACCGGTGGCATATTCAGGATCCGATCCGGTTTGAGCGGGATCTCAAGGTCACCATCCAGGCGCTCGGATGGCGAAGCGGAGGAAGGTATTCGCCGCTCAGGGACGACCTGGCCTCTGTTGCGTACTGGTACCAGACGCTGCCGACGGCAAAATTACCGGAGCTGCCATGCCGGGATGACCTGGAAGTTATTTAGCTGCTATGGGTTGCTGCTGAAAACCCGTATATCGGAGATAACCGGGTATGTCCTTGCCTGTGTAACATATAGCCATTCATGATCACCGTTCAAGCTTTAAGGGAGAATACGGGTTTATTTCTTGCAGAATGTTTATTGTATACAATTTAAATCCCGAGATATTTGTTAATATTTTAACACTTTGACGGAAAATCGCATATAACGGACAAAAAAACAGTCAATTTGCGAAATGACAAATGATACTCCCTCCGCTATAATAGAAATGCTAAAGTGTAGAATGTCATTTTTATGACGATTGTTTTCACCAAAATATAAATAGAAACAAGGGGTCGATCATGAAAACATTAGGAAACCAAAAACGTATCAAGGTTACTGTCAATGGACGGGAAATTGAAGTGTATGAAAACCTGACAATTCTGCAGGCCTTATTGCAGGAGAATGTCCATATTCCGCATCTGTGCTATGATATCAGGCTGGAGCGTTCCAACGGGAACTGCGGTTTATGCGTCGTTGAGCTGGGAGCCAACGGTGAGCGGGACGTTAAAGCCTGCCAGACACCGATCAAAGAAGGTATGATCATCAGCACCAACAGCCCAAAGCTTGAAAATTATAGGAAAGTACGTTTGGAACAGCTCCTTTCGGACCACAATGCAGATTGTGTCGCTCCGTGTGTGATGACCTGTCCCGCAAATATCGATATTCAGACCTACCTCCGCCATGTTGGAAACGGAAACTTTCAAGCCGCGATACAGGTTATCAAGGACAACAATCCGTTCCCTGTGGTGTGCGGCCGTGTCTGCCCGCATCCCTGCGAAGCACAGTGCCGCCGCAACCTGGTGGATTCGCCGGTAGCCATCAACTACGTCAAGCGCTTCGCCGCTGACTGGGACATGTCGCAGGATCAGCCCTGGATGCCTGTCAAACGCGCTGACACCGGAAAAAGGATTGCCATTGTAGGCGCCGGCCCGTCCGGTCTTTCGGCGGCCTATTACAGTGCCATCAACGGCCATAATGTGACGGTTTTCGAACGCCAGCCCCATGCGGGCGGCATGATGCGTTACGGCATTCCCGAATACCGTTTGCCCAAAGCGACATTGGACAGAGAAATCGACATCATAAAAAAGCTGGGCGTGAAGATCATGACGGGTAAAGCCCTCGGCACCCATATTTCACTTGAAGACCTCAACAGGGATTTCGATGCCGTTTATCTTGCCATCGGCTCCTGGCGCGCAACGCCCATGCACATAGAAGGTGAAAATCTGGAAGGCGTCTGGCTCGGTATTCAGTACCTTGAACAGGTAACCAAGGGCGTGAACATCCGGTTGGGCGACAATGTGGTCGTCATTGGCGGCGGCAACACAGCCATCGACTGTGCCCGTGTCGCTCTCCGCAAGGGTGCGAAATCCGTTAAGCTGATCTACCGTCGTACCCGTGAAGAAATGCCCGCGGAATCCTATGAGGTAGAAGAGGCACTGCACGAAGGGGTTGAGATGCTCTTTTTAATGGCGCCGAACAGTATCGTTGCTGAAAACGGAAGAAAAATGCTCCACTGTATCAAGATGACGCTGGGCGAGCCCGACCGTTCCGGCCGTCGCCGTCCGGTACCCGTTGAAGGCAGCGATATCGTGATTGAAGCGGATACCATCATAGGCGCCATAGGCCAAAGCACCAATACGCAATTCCTTTATAACGACATGCCCGTGAAGCTGAACAAATGGGGAGATATAGAAATCAACGGCAAGACCAATCAGACCTCTGAAATCAAAATTTTTGCAGGAGGCGACTGTGTTACCGGTCCCGCTACCGTCATTCAGGCTGTAGGCGCCGGCCGTCATGCTGCGGAAGCCATAGACAGCTTCCTGACTAAGGGTTATGTGAAGGAAAGCAATATAGACTATAGCTGCAGCCGCGGTACAATGGAAGACCTTCCGAAATGGGAATTCGAAGCGATGCCGAAGCTGTCACGCGCCAAAATGCCCGCACTTCCCGTGGCAGACCGCATCCCCAACTTCGATGAAGTGGAAACGGGACTTGCGGAACAGACGGCAAGACAAGAAGCAAGACGCTGTCTCAAGTGCGGCTGCAGTGAGCGTTATACCTGCGATTTGAGGAAGGAAGCCTGCTCCCATAATATAGAATTTAAAAATCCGGTGCATGAGCGGCCGTATATACCGATCGTAGATGACCATCCCTTCATCATGCGCGACCACAACAAGTGTATTTCCTGCGGTCGTTGTATTGCCGCCTGCGCTGAAATCGAGGGACCGGACGTGCTGGCATTTTATTTGAAACACGGGCGCCAGCTGGTTGGCACCAAGAGCGGCCTTCCGCTCCAGGAAACGGACTGCGTCAGCTGTGGACAGTGTGTTACCGCCTGTCCGTGCGGTGCGTTGGATTACCGCCGCGAAAGAGGCAAGGTTTTCAGGGCGATCAACAATCCTGAAAAGACCGTTGTTGCCTTTGTAGCACCGGCTGTTCGCAGCATAATTTCCTCCAAATTCGGCATTCCTTTTGACGAGGCATCGCCTTTTATGGCAGGCCTGCTGAAAAAGCTCGGCTTCGACAAGGTATTTGATTTTACCTTTGCCGCCGACCTGACGATTGTGGAAGAAACGACGGAATTCCTGAACCGTGTTGAGAAAAAGGGTGTTATGCCGCAATTTACCTCATGCTGCCCGGGGTGGGTCAATTTTGTAGAGAAACGATATCCGGAAATCATTCCGTACCTGTCAAGCTGCAAATCGCCACAGATGATGATGGGCGCAACGGTAAAGAATCATTATACCGAGCTGACCGGTATTGATAAAAAGGATCTTTATGTAGTTTCCATCGTCCCGTGCCTGGCCAAGAAGTACGAGGCCGCCCGTCCGGAATTTGCCCACGAGGGGATTCGTGACGTGGATGCCGTTCTCACCTCAAGTGAGATGCTCGAAATGGTCGAGCTCGCACGTATCAATACAGCGGATGTGGAGCCACAGGAATTTGACGAGCCCTACAAGCAGGTTTCGGGTGCCGGCATTCTATTCGGCGCTTCCGGCGGCGTTGCCGAAGCCGCTCTTCGTATGGCAGTTGAAAAGCTTACCGGTAATGTCCTGACCGACCACCTGGATTTTGAAGAAATCCGCGGTTTTGCAGGCGTCAAGGAAGCTACTGTAGATGCGGACGGTACAAAAGTGCGTGTGGCCGTCGTCAGCGGTTTGCATAACGCAGAACCGATAATAGAGAAAATCATTCAGGGAGTCGATGTGGGCTATGACCTGATCGAAGTCATGGCTTGCCCCGGCGGCTGCATTTGCGGAGCGGGCCATCCGGTTCCTGAAAAGGTGGATGCCCTGGAAAAACGCCAACAGGTGCTTGTGAATATTGATAAAACTGCAAAATACCGCAAATCCCAGGAAAACCCGGATATACTCAGGCTGTACAAGGAGTTCTACGGCGAGGCGAATTCCCATCTTGCCCACAAGCTCCTGCACACGAGTTATTCGGCGCAAGGCGGCGATCATTCCGTCAGCGCGAAACCAAGGAAAAAAGCCGATTCGGCATTTGTAACGCGCGAGTATACCATATGTACCTGTGAAGCCTGTGCAAAGCTGGGCTCAAAAGAGCTGTATACAAAATTGTCCGAAGCGGTCAAACAGCTGAAAATGGATCCGTTTATCGATGTGAAGACCATCAGGCTGAAGGAGACCCACGCGGGCGAAGGAATCTACGTTACGCTCAACGGTCAGCGGGTTGGCGAAGCCATGCTGGAAAATATCCACAGGCGATGAATATTTGCCTGGTCCGGATGTACCGTCCGGCCCGTGCCGGAGCTGATCAGTTCTGAATAACATCTATGAGGGGTTGCCCCGTATGAGGCAACCCCTTTAATATTGCGAAGACTAAAACAATCCGTTTCGGTTAAAGAATTCCTTGTATTTCATATCCGTTTTTAGTATATGTCCTGCTATCCAGTCAGATATGAATGTCACGAGATTCACAACACCTTCCTTCTGGTTCATGTCGAAATCGCTGGCCTGCAATTTCTGAAGCTTTTTAATCAGAAAGAGGTGCTCGAATTTGTGTGCATCGCTTTCTTGAAATCCGTATTTCTCCATAAGCTTTTCTTCGTAATTAAAATGGTAAATGGTATATTCCTTCATTTCCTCCAGAATGGTCATAATCTCATCAAAATGATCAAATTCATCATCCGCCATTACCAGGTCGGATATTTTTCCCCCGATTTCGAAAAGCTTCCTATGCTGCTTGTCAATTTCCCCGACATTCACACTGAACGTGTCCTTCCACCCGAAATGCATGTTTATTCTCCCCTTCACACAATTTTTTCGCTTGTTTCATATCAAAGTTATATACCCTGAGGAATCTTTTGTAAACCATTTACGCGGTATTATTACATTTTTTGCGGAAACGGCTGCGCATTACCGTAAATTACCATAATTGCATTGCGGATTGATTCATAATTTGTTCAGAAAATAAGCACAATTGACATGCATGGTAATCATTCAGGGAATGGCAATGCCATGAGGTGAAAGGAGCGCAAGCATGTCGCAGCAGGTC
>JAEZMC010000222.1 GCA_023435805.1 Bacillota bacterium
GCGGGTATATCCTGATGAAATGGGTCTCGGATGCGCATCGGTCATAGTATTCGTGTTCATCATACTTGCTATAACACTCGTACAGAAAAAAATATTAGAGGAGAAGGAGTGACTGCGGTGAGAAAAATTGTGTTAAAATCAGCTTTATATACCGTGCTTTCAGTGTTTGCAGTCATTTTCGCATTACCCCTGCTATATTCGCTTTCTACATCCTTTAAACAGCTGAAGGATGTGGAAAAAATCTTTGTAGGCTTTCAGCATTTAACGCTGGAGAGCTATACAAAGCTTATCACACATTATCAGTATATTGGAGGCGGTATCGGAAGATGGTATCTCAATACCATCATCATGACAGTGATCATCGTCGTCGGCTGCTGCCTTATATCGTCCATGGCGGGCTATGCTCTGTCAAAACTGAAGTTTCCGGGGAAAAACGCCGTATTCATCATCGTGCTGGTAACCATGATGATTCCGTATCATATTATTCTGATCCCCGTATATATCATGATGGCAAAGCTTGGATGGCTGAACAGCTTTGCGTCCCTGACCATACCTTATTTGTACCAGTGCATGTATATATTCCTGTTCAGACAATTTTTCGGCACGATTCCCAATGAGCTTCTGGAAGCAGCGAAAATTGACGGGATGACAAAAGCAGGCGCCTTCTTCAGAATTATGGTGCCGCTTTCCAAACCGGTATTTGCAACGATCATCATCATTGCCTTTACAGGCACCTGGAACAGCTATCTGATACCGGTTACCTTTACAAACAAGGAAAGCATGTTTACGCTGGTACAGGGGTTGAATGCGGCAAAAGACCAGTTCTTTGACAGGGTAAATGTGACGATGGCCGGCGTCGTTCTTACAACCATTCCTGTGATAATCGTATTTCTCATATTCCAGAAGTATTACGTGGCCGGTATTGCATCAACCGGTATAAAAGGGTAGGGGAGCATCGAAAGAAAGGCTGAATAAAATGTTAACGAATATGAAGGAAGTGAAACCGGTCTATCCGTACAGCGAATGGGAAATTACGGAGGATAGCTTCACAGCCCAGACCAATCTGAGAAGTGAAACGATATTTTCCCTTGGCAACGGATATATGGGCTTCAGGGGGAATTTTGAAGAAGGCTATTCCGGTCCTGAAGGGACAGGAGTAGACGGAATATATATCAACGGCTTTTATGAAAGTGAAATCATCAAGTATCCTGAAATTGCCTATGGATACGCGGAAAATAGCCAGACCATGCTCAATGTCACCAGGAGCAGGATCATCAGGCTTATTGTAGACGATGAAGAATTTGACATGTACAACGGCCGGATAACGGAGTATAAAAGGGTATTGTCGCTGAAGGAGGGCTTGCTTTCAAGAAGCCTGGTTTGGGAGTCCGGCACCGGGAAACGGGTAAGAATCAATACCCGGAGGCTGATATCTTTTAAGAACAAACATCTTGCCGCCATTTGTTATGAAATCACCCCGTTAAATTTCAGCGGGAGCGTAAATTTGATTTCCATGCTGGACGGTAATGTTATTAACCAGTCGGCGGACAAAGATCCGAGAACAGGTTCCGGCCTGCACGGGAGGGTGCTTTCAGTTGAGCTGAAGGGCATCGAAAAGAGCCGTGGGCTGCTGGTACAGGGCACCCGTAATTCGAGAATGCATCTGGCCTGCGCCATGGAAAATCATTTGGAAACGGAGTGTGCCTATCGGCTCAGTACTTTTTCAAATGAGGATGCCGTTGGCGCAAGCTACGATATACAGGCAGTGCAGGGTAAAAATATCAAGCTGACAAAATTCATCGCCTACGTAACATCAAAGGACACAGAATATGGTGAATTGGCCGGTTTGGCACGTTCGATCGCTGCCGATGCAAATGTACAGGGCTTTGAGGCGGCCAGGAACGAACAGGCCGCCTTTTTCACAGATTTCTGGAGCCGTGCGGATGTCCGGATAGAAGGAGACCCGGCTCTTCAGCAGGGTATCCGGTTCAACCTGTTTCACCTCGTACAGTCTGCCGGACGGGACGGATCGACGAATATCGGCGCAAAGGGTCTTACAGGCGAGGGATATGAAGGACATTATTTCTGGGATACTGAAATGTATATTCTGCCCTTTTTTACATACAGCCAGCCGGAAATAGCCAGAAAGCTTCTTGAATTCAGGTATGGAACTCTCGACAGGGCCAGGGAAAGGGCACGGCAGATGTCGCATCCGAGAGGCACATTATTTCCATGGAGAACCATAAACGGCGAGGAATGCTCTGCCTACTATCCCGGCGGCACCGCACAATACCACATTAATGCGGATATTGCATTCGCCGTAAAAAGGTATATGGAAGCAACGGATGATCAGGACTTCATGATCCGGTCCGGAGCGGAGCTTTTATTTGAAACGGCAAGATTGTGGGAAGACCTCGGAGATTATATCCCTGCCAAAGGGAACAAGTTCTGCCTCAACTGTGTTACCGGGCCGGACGAATACACGGCTGTTGTGAACAACAATTGCTATACCAATCTGATGGCGCAGGAAAACCTGCTTTATGCCTGTGAAGTCGCCGCGCGGCTGCTGGAACGGTACCCGGAGGAGTATGTTGCGCTGGTTGACCGGATCGGACTGGACGATACCGAAATAGTACGATGGAAGCATGCTGCCGAAAACATGTACATTCCATATGATGCCCGGACGGGGATCTATCTTCAGGACGACAGCTTCCTGGAAAAAGCGCCCTGGGACTTTGAGAATACGCCGGCTGACAAATATCCGCTGCTTCTGCATTACCATCCGCTGGTGATATACAGACATCAGGTTTGTAAGCAGGCTGACCTGGTGCTGGCCCTGTTTTTGCTCGGCAACCGGTTTACTTTAGAGGAGAAGAAGATCAATTACGACTTTTATGAAAAAGTTACGACTCACGATTCTTCACTTTCCACAGCCATTTTCAGCATTATGGCAAGTGAAACAGGTTGCCGTGAAAAGGCATACGATTATTTTATCAGCACCGCACGCATGGATCTTGACGATTACCATGGCAACACAAAGGACGGGATACATGCCGCCAATATGGCAGGTACCTGGATGTGCCTGGTGTATGGCTTCGCCGGAATGAGGGCATATAAAGGCATGCTGTGCTTTTCGCCGTATTTGCCTGGGAATTGGAGAGAATATAGCTTCAGCATTTTTTATGCCGGCAGGAAAATCCGGTTGTGTGTAAGCGGCGAAGGCACGGAGTATACACTTCTGCAAGGCGGTGAGATGGAAATCCTGCACCATGGTGAGATAAAAATGTTAACGCCTGGAAAAGCATATTAACACTTTTGAATATTCTTATATTTTAAACTTAGGCTTTTTATAAAGAAGTGCAAAACTTCTTTATTTTTTTCTCTTCTTGTGCTATAAAATAATATAAGGATATTGATATCCGGTTAGTAGGATAGGTAGAACGGGTAAAACGGGCATTACGGGTCAAAAAGAAAAAGAAGGCTTCCGGCTTGAGAAGCCGTATTTTTCAAATAAAATGAAGGATGGTAGGATGTATGACAGTGTGGTCACTATTGTTAACGCTCATTCCCATTGCGCTTATTTTGTGTATGCTGATCGTCTGGAAAAAGCCGGCCGATATCAGTGGAATCGCAGGATGGCTGGTCATTTCGGTAATCGCAGTATTATTTTTCCAAACAAGTTTTGAAGTAGTACTCAGATCGACTCTGGCAGGTTTCGTCAAATCTTTTGCCGTATCGCTCATCGTTGCCACCTCGCTGCTGCAGATGGCATTCATGGAGAAAACCGGCGCACTGAAAAGAATCATTATTTTCATCAAAACCATTGCAAGTGAAAACAGGGCGGTTCAGATTATGATGATCAACATCGGCTTTGGTACGCTGATGGTATCTGTAGGGGCCACGCCGGTTTCACTGCTGCCTCCCATACTGATTGCCATGGGCTATTCCACTTATGTTGCGATCGCCCTTCCGGCCATCGGTTATGATTCACTATGCACCTATGCGCTGCTCGGTGCGCCGATTGTAGCATTCGTCGACATTGCCAACGGATTTCTCGGTGAAGGCAACAGCATTACACTGTCACAGGCCGGAAGCGTGTTTTTCATGTTTCTTCCGATAGTATCCACGTTAATCGGCTTTGCAATGTTATGGATCGTTGACCGGTGGAAGGGCATACGGGAAGGCTGGATTCCATGCCTAATATCCGGCTGCGTCATCGGAATTGTGTCATATTTCACGAACCGGGTGGACAATCTGGTTATACTTACGGGTCTGCTATGCGGACTGGCAGTCATTATCGCCATGGCAATCTATCTGAAGGTAACCGGTAAAAAATTGATTGACAAGAGCAAGCTGACGGAGGAGGAAAGAGAATATGAAAAGAAATATCCTCTTTTTAAAGCCCTGTCGCCTTGGCTTCTTCTGATTTTGCTCATACTTGTGCTGAATATTCCGAAGGATGTTTTCAACTATTTGTATAAAGAACTGACACTTCCCATAGTCGGGCTTTCTGCCGATGGAAAGCCGCTGCCCACAAGGGCGCTGTGGAATGCCTACACATGGATTTTCGTCAGTATCATACTGTCCATGCTGTTTATTCGCCCTAAAATGTCCCAGGTGAAGGATACGCTGAAGGTTTGGTGGAAACGAGCACCGAGGCCGGTGTTTTCAGCCGCTATCTTCTTCGCCATCGGTGAAGTGATGAATATGTCGGGTTACAGCATGACGGAAGGCAAAGCAGTGGCAACCAGCATGGTCAAGGTGCTGGCGGATTATTCAAGCCAGTTTTTCCAGAATGCCTACGGTACCATCGTCTCGTTTATCGGCCTTTTCGGTGGTTTCATTACCGGAAGTGAAGCATCCACCATCGCCATGTTCGGCAAATATGTCATGACCACGGCCACCAATCTGGACCTTGGACTGAAAGGGCTGATCATTTTAACGGCCGGTCTGGCGTTTGGCGGCGGTCTGGCCAGCGTGATTTCACCCGCCAAGCTGCAAAATGCCGCGGCATCGATTGACAAACTCGGAGAGGAAAATCAGGTGATTAGGATTGCCTTTGTATTTTCATTGACCTTCACAGCCATAACGTCCATATTTGTCATGATATTACTGAACACGCTTTAAAGAGGAATTGCATCATACACATAAAAGAAAGGAATGCTTGCAATGATTTGGAACAGGGAAATTGAATGTTTGAAGAGAAGCGATGTGGAGAAGCTTCAGCTGCAAAATCTCAAACACATCGTAAAATATGCCTACGAAAAGGTTCCTTTCTACAGGAAGAGGCTGGATGACGCAGGCGTAACGCCGGAATCCGTTCAAAGCCTGAAGGACATCGAAAGAATACCGTTTACCACCAAGCACGATTTGCGGGACAATTATCCCTACAGCCTTTTTGCAGTACCCATGAAGGAAATCGTAAGGGTTCATGCTTCTTCAGGAACAACCGGCAAGCCTATCGTGGTCGGTTATACGAAAAATGACCTCGAAAACTGGTCAGAGTGCATTTCCAGGCTGGCTGTCGCAGCCGGAGGACGCGAAGACGATATTGCACAGGTGGTGTTCGGCTACGGATTATTCACCGGAGGCTTCGGACTGCATTATGGTCTTGAGAAGGTCGGAATTACTGTTGTACCAGCCTCAAGCGGAAATTCCGAACGGCAGCTGATGCTGATGGAGGATTTCGGCTCCACCATTATTGTCGGAACGCCCTCTTATGCTCTCTATCTTTCGGAGGTTGCCGCAGAGCACGGGCTTACATAAGGTAAGCACAAGCTGAGGCTTGGCTTATTCGGCGGCGAGGGGCATACACCGGAGATGCGTGCCGAAATTGAGGAACGATGGGGCATACTGGCTACGGAAAATTATGGTCTCAGCGAAGTGATGGGTCCCGGTG
>JAEZMC010000302.1 GCA_023435805.1 Bacillota bacterium
ATAATCGAAGAAGTCCTTTTCCAGGGCTTTATCAGTAAATTCTCCATAAAATGAAATTTTAAATTTTTTATCTTTCATCACTCAAATTGTACCATTTATCCCAAACCTATTCAACCATTCATAAAACAGAATTCCATTTGGCCGAGAGGTCCCGGACCCTTAAAAACACTGTAATGAACCGGATTTTTATGTTATAATGTAAAATATTCAAATCATTATATAATCTGGAGGATACCCATGCAAAAAAAATATAGCAACAGGGAGCTTGTGGAAAGAACCGCTGCATCAGCCATGGAAAGATATTCGGCTTATATGGACACGTATTGCTATGAACTGGGCCTCATACTCAAAGCGCTGGAGACCGCCTGGAGAATAACCGGAGACAGCAGAATCTTCAAATACATAAAAAACAGTATAGACAGATTTTTGGAGGAAGACGGCAGCATAAAGGGCTATGATACCGGAGAAATGAACCTGGATAACATTAACCCTGCGAAGGTTTTCCTTCTTCTTTATAAGGAAACAGGCGAAGAAAAATATAGAAAAGCCGCCGATACGCTGCGGCTGCAAATCAAAAAGCAACCGCGCACCTATAGCGGCGGTTTCTGGCACAAACGGATCTACCCGCATCAGATGTGGCTGGACGGCGTATACATGAATTTGCCCTTTTATGCAGAGTATGCCCAACTGTTCGATGAACCGGAAGCATATGACGACATTGTGAAACAGGTCACACTGCTCTGGGAGCATGCAAAAGACCCCTCCACCGGACTGCCATATCATGCATGGGACGAAAGCCGCGGCATGAAATGGGCGGATGACCGGACCGGCTGTTCCCCCAATTTCTGGGGCAGATCCATCGGCTGGTATATCATGGCACTGGTGGATGTACTGGATTACTTCCCCGCAATTCATGCCGGCAGAAACAGCCTGCTGGATATTCTACGGAGCCTTTCATCAGCCATTGCGTCCGTTCAGGACGAGGTATCCGGCGTATGGTACCAGGTGCCGGACCTGAAGGAGGAACAGGGCAATTACAAAGAGGCTTCCGCTTCCTGTATGTTTGTTTACTCGCTTGCGAAAGCCGTCAGGAAAGGATATATCGACCGCTCCTTCGCATCCTGCGCAGAAAAAGGCTTTGCCGGTATTCTCGAGCACTTTGCTGAAAATGATGAACAGGATTATATCAATTTGAAAAATGTGTGCAGGATGGCGGGCCTCGGGGGATACCCCTACCGTGACGGATCGGTTGCGTACTATGTAAATGAACCTGTTGTCACAAACGACTACAAGGGCTACGGACCGTTTATTCTGGCCTGCGCCGAGATGGTGCATCTGGGGGGATACCATGAATAATTTAAATAGTGTATACGATATAACAGGATTCGGAGCCGATCCGACCGGAAAGTCTTCATCAACGGCTGCGTTTGCAGCAGCCTTTCAGGAGTGTAAAAAGGCAGGCGGCGGCATTGTTTATGTACCATCCGGTACGTTTCTGACCGGATCCGTCTGTATGGAAAGCAATACGACACTTTATGTCTCACCAGGCGCGAAGCTTGTTTTCGTACAGGACCAGGACGCCTATCCCGTCATCACGACCAGATGGGAAGGTGCTGAATGCCAGGCCCGCATGCCGCTGCTGTACGGCAGGAATCTGGAGAATGTCACCATAACCGGCACAGGAACGCTGGACGGGCAGGGAGCCTACTGGTGGCAGCTCCATAAAAACAACCAGTTGAAACATCCAAGGCCCCGTTTTATCGGGCTCGAGGATTGTACCCGCGTTACCATTGAAGGTATCCGGCTTGTAAATTCACCCTCCTGGACGGTAAACCCCGTGTGCTGTGAAAATGTAAACATTAACGGAATATCCATCAAGAATCCTGCTGATTCACCCAATACCGACGGAATCAACCCGGATTCCTGCAAATATGTCCGCATTTCCAACTGCCACGTGGATGTAGGCGATGATTGCATTACGATCAAATCAGGCACGGAAAAAAGCAGCAGACGCATCAGCTGCGAAGGCATCACGATCACCAACTGCACTCTGGTCCACGGCCACGGCGGTGTTGTCATCGGAAGCGAAATGAGCGGCGGGGTCAGAAATGTCGTTATATCAAACTGTGTGTTCGAGGGGACGGACCGGGGCGTCCGAATCAAAACGAGAAGAGGCCGCGGAGGCTATGTAGAGGATATCCGTATTTCAAACCTGATTATGAAGGGCGTAATGTGCCCCTTTGCCATACACCAGTTTTATTTCTGCGGTGAAGGCGGAAAAGACAAATATGTCTGGGACAAGGAGCCCCAGCCGGTGACGGATGCAACGCCCTTCATCAGAAAAATCCATCTGACCGATATATCTGCGGTGGATGCGACGGCTGCGGCAGGATTTATATACGGCCTGCCCGAGGCACCGGTCGACGACATCAGCCTGAGCAATATAACTGTCCATATGGCAAAAGAATGTGTCCCGGGGCTGCCGGCCATGATGACCGGCCTGGAACCTATGAAAGGCCGGGGCTTTTTCTGCTGCAACATGACAAACGCCCGTTTTGACAGAGTCACCGTAAGGGGTCATGAAGGGCCGGATTTAGAATTGCACCAGGCCGATATTGAAATAGACGGAAAACGCGGCCGGTAGCCGCAAACCGTCCGCACAGGATAATTAAAACCTGCCGGATTTCTTGTATTCATAAGGCGTCATGCCAACCGTGTTTCTAAATACAGTCGAAAAATACTGGACATTCACATATCCGAGATCCTCACAGATCTCGTATATTTTTTTATTGGTGTTTTTTAAAAGGTCTTTGGCAAGATCCATTTTCGCAATCCTGACATATTCGACAAACTGGCTTCCCGTCTCTTCCTTGAACAACCTGCTGAAATAGGAAGGATTCAGGTTCACCTGGTCCGCGACCTCACTTAATGAAAGGTCCCTTGAACAGTTTTTCTTAATATATGCGATGGCATTGGCTATGACATTGCTGGTTTTCAAAGCTTTTTTCGCATTGATTGCCGTGCAGGCCCTTACGATAAGGTCCCTGTACCAGACATCAGCCTCCTCAAAGGTCCTGCGCTTGAACAGCTCTTCATAAAGATGGATGGAAGTGCCGTAAAGCTCCTCCGGCATAATGTTCATTTCATAAATTGTCCTGAGCAGTACGGAAAGCAACTGGCAGTATACCTGCTGTACATAATGGTAGGGAATGCCCTTGCAGTTGAGCATACCGGACATGATCCTGTCGATCAGCTTCATGACCTCGTCACTTTTTCCCGTCCATAATACATTCTGAATGTTGGTCAGCACTTCGTTCAGGTTGCTGAACAAATAAGTATGCTTCCACTCCTTCATTTCAACATAGCCAATGTAAAGCACTGCGTTATTTCCGTATACAAGGCGGTAATTCAACGCTTTTAACGCTTCCTGGTAGGATAGTGCGGCATCGTTCAACGACGGATACAATCTGCCGACCCCTGCACTGACGGATATACCCGATCCCCTCCGAAGGCCGTTTTTAATTTCCTCCGCACAGACGGTGATGTCCTTGATCGTATCCGCTCTTGATGCCGAAGGGTTGTAAATTACAACAAGCTCATTGTTATAGCTTTGAAATACAGCACGTTTATAGCAGTCCGGCAAATGGTCCCGGATCATCTGAGATATGCGGAGGTGTATGATCTGTGTGCTTTTTTCAAATCCTTCTGTGGGAGTATTCTCCTCCGTATTGTCGATTTTAAAAACAAACACGCCTGTCTCCGCTTCATCAAGAGTTATGCCGTATATTCCTGCCTGGTTTATAAAGTCAGGCCCGGGTCCTGTCCTTCCCATAATCAGATTATTCAGATAATGCTCCCGTATGATGGGGAGATTTTCCCGGTACAGCTCCTCCAGCCTGTTCAGATTTTCCGCACCCTGTCGTTCGGCCAGTATGCTGTCGCGGGCTTTTAGAACCTCCTCAACAATTTTTTGCTTTTTCAGCGGCTTTGTGATATAGGACAGCGCACCGAGTGAAATAGCCTGCTGCGCAAAATCAAACTGCTCGTAGGCACTGATCAGTATGACCCTGATACCCCGATTCAATTTGTTGATTTCTTTAATCAGCTCAAGGCCGTTTAGTCCCGGCATTTTAATGTCTGTAATCAAAATATCGGGACAATGCGTTTTGGTCGTCTCCAGCGCATCCACTCCATTGGTTGCCGTACCAATCACATTAATATTCAAGCTTTTCCAGTCGATGCTATCTTTTATCCCATCCAATATGATCTGCTCATCGTCTGCTATCAACAATTTGATCATGTATTTCCCTCCGCATTTACCGGCATGGCGGCCGGTATCGTCACAAGCACCATTGTCCCCTCGGAAGGCGTACTTGTAATTTTCAAACCATATTCCGCGCCATAGAACAATTTAATTCTTTTACTGATGTTGGTCACGGCAAAATAATCGTCCGACTGGGCTTGCTCATTTTCAAAATAATAATTGATCTCCTCCAGCTTCTCAGCGTGTATTCCCATGCCGTCATCCTCCACGCTGAGATAGACGTTGTCACCGCACCTGTAGCCCCTTACGAATATCCGGCATCTTTCCGCTTTCGGCTCAATGCCATGGCATATGGCATTCTCCACCAGAGGCTGGAGCATGAAATTTAAAATTTCCATATCCAGCAGCTCCTCTTCGAAATCAAACGCACAGGTGAATCTGTCCCTAAACCGTATTTTTTGAATTTCCACATAGCTTTTCAGCTGATCAATCGTATCCTTTACCGTAATAAAATCCCGTCCTACGTTCAGACTCTTCTTGTAATAGTTCGACACCGCATCGATGAGCAATTCCAATTCTCCATACCGTTCCAGCTGAATCAGCCAGTTCATATTATCAAAAATATTGTATATGAAATGCGGGTTGACCTTGGATTGGAGGAGTTTAAGCTCCGCGTCCTTCTGCAGGAGCTTCTGCTGGTACAATTCTCCGAATAGCGATTTGATCTTGCCGGTCATATTATTGAAGCTGGTATACATAAAACCAAATTCGTCCTTGTCGCCGTGCTGTATGACCGTGTTAAAATTGCCCTTCTCCACTTCCTTCATCGATGCGATCAGCTTATTGACCTTGCGGTATATTTTTTCTGTAAGCAAAATGACCAGGATGGAAGCGGACATGATATTCATCAGCAGAAACAGGACAAGGATGGAATCGCGCAGTTGGGTCATCTGCTGCATGGAAGTGCTGGCCGGGATAACGGTGGCATATTTCCAGCCTGTATATTCAGACGTATTGTAGACCAGAATCTGCTTTTTCCTGTTCAGATCCAGAAAAGCCTCTCCGGACTCCTCAGCCATCAGCATCTTCAGTTCATCGAGCTTCTTCAGCAAATTGCCATGTACATCGCTGAATATGCTTATGATCACATCCTTGTTTTGATCCAGTATAATACTGCTGGACTCCGAATTTCTCATAATGATGTTTTTCAGCATGTATATGTCGATGTTTATTGCCAGCAATCCCACCTTGGCACCCGAATCCAGATCATAAAACGGTCTAATGAAGGTGATCTGCTCATAGTTTCTATTCAGCATAAAAGCCAGTTTTTTTCGATGATCGTCCGTGAGAATAAATTTATCCGTATTCCATTCCTGAGCGAGATAATACTTCCGAATATCGTCACTGATTTCGGAAAAAATCCCGTAATCTGTTGTAACCAATTTCCCGCTATCATTGATGTAAAGGTCAATGGACGCAACATTTCTGACGGAAGTATTTGCAATGCTTTGCAGTATACCGACCAGCTCCGCTTCCTTCAGGTAGTTTTCGGGAGAGTCGGGTACGTCTGTTTCAATCAGCTTTTGAATGGTCAGATTGCCCTGAACAATATCTGCGGTATCATCAAGATTCTTCAAAATGATATCCGTAAACTCAATGGTTTTGGAAACACTGCTTTTACTCTCTTTGATAATAATCTGTTCGATATTTGCCGAATAGAGCTTGTAAAACAGCGAGTTGAAAATAAAAAATATGATGATGACCGCAATAAAGAAATAGATAATCAGCTTTTTCTGGGTGGTGATGATTCCAAATTCTCTATTGGCATTACCCATCCGAAGGTTACTAGGCATTTTATGTGACCTCCCCTGGTATTATCATACATCAAATATGCGGTTCAGGAAAGTAAACTCTGTTCTAAAGTAGCGTGGAATATCCCGCATCCGGATAACAGCCGGCGGTTATGGCCGGCACCGTTGGACAGGCCTCGGCTAAAAAACAAGGATGGAGGAGCAGTCCCCCATCCTTGCCAATTGTGATTCGATTTATTTGTTGAGCTCCTTCAGCATTTCGTCACCCTTGATGCTCTTCCAGAATGAATTGTACTCGGCATATCCGGAATCGATGGATACCGCTCCTGTAATAATCTTGGCAGCAATTTCCGCGATTTTCTTTGCGTAAGCCGGTTGATTCTTGTCATACAGGTCGGATTTTCCACCAGGTATGATATATTTCGGTCCAAGATGGTTGACGATTTCCTTGTTGTACTGATTCTGCTTGGGCAGAAGCTTCTCGGTGATGCTGTCCCACTTGAAGCCGTAGTCTTTGATCGTGGGATAGTACAGGAAGAAGCCGTTGACATCACATTTGTATCCGGAGTTCTTTGCCCTGTCTGTAGGCTTGATCGCACCATTATCAATTGTATAATGCTTGCCTTCTACACCCAGGTTTCTCAGCATGACGCCATCCTCGGTGTATACGTAGTATTTTATCACTTCCAGTGCTTTCTCTGCATTTTTGGATTTTGCCGATACAGCCAGTGCATCCTGGATTGCTTCATACAGGTTGCCGCCAACGCCGGCCGGTCCCTTCAGTTCATAAATCGGTACGAATTCTGAAGGAGCGTTTACTCTGTAGCTTTCAGCAGAATAGTATATGTATCTGTTGTAGTAATCCAGAGCGGAAACGGCCTTGCCCGAGAACAGCTTTTCCCTCATTCCGGCATTTTCGTTTGTCAGGAATTCCTGATCCCAGATCTTGGCTTTGTAAAGTTTCGCGCAATAGGCCAGTGCATCTTTTGCAGCCTGTGTATTGAAGCCGTCATAATAGTTGCCGTTGCTGATGCCGATTCCATAATATGCGCCGAAAGGATTGAAGAAGAAGGGCAGGTTGTCAAGGAATTTGGCAAATGAGAAAGGTATGAACCTTTTGCTGTCTATCTTCTTCATTTCATTGTAAAACTGATCTGTAGTAGGAGTGGTTGACAGGTTTACTCCATAAAGGTCAAGTGTGCCCTTCCTGAGCCAGATCACCTTGGACAGCGGAACGTACATCGGTACTGCCATCAGTTTTCCGTCAACCTTCAGGTAATTCAGGTAGGTTTTGTTGACCTGGCCGGTAATTTCCGGGAATTTCTTGATTATATCGTCGAGAGGCATGGTGTAGCCCCTGGCTGCCATAATCTGCACGTTATCCATTGCTTTCCTGATTGCAAAAATGTCAGGAATCTGCCCGGAAGCGAGCAATACGTTAAGCTTGTCATTATAGCTGCTCTGCGGCGGTGCAATGACTTCAAGTTCCGTATTGGTCTTGTCTTCGATTACCTTCTGAACGTCCTTCATCAGTTCAGGATCAACAGCTTCCCCACCCCAGCCGGTCTGGGAAAGGCAGAAGGAAAGTTTGACTCTGGGCTGTTGAACAACAGTTACATTGACCTTTGCCAGTACATTTTTATTTGAAGAACTGGCAACGGTAATGACTGCTTTTCCGCCCTTTACGGCAGTAATCTTGCCTTTACTGTCTACTGAAGCTATGTTTTTATCACTGGTGGTAAACGCAAGCAGCTTTTGTGTCGTATTGGCCGGGGTGAAGGTGACAGTGAGGTTATAGGTTTTGCCAACATCAAGCGTAACGCTGCTTTTATCGAGGCTGATGGATTTGACCGGAACAGCTTTTAAAGCTGAAGCCGGAAAGGCAAAAGCCAGGATAAATACGATGCATAGAACAATTGAAACAAACCTTTTCATAAACATCCTCCCAAACTTTCCATAGAATTTTATTATTTGTATCCCGTATATGCAGGGTGCCGGAAATTCATCGCGTTCTCCGAAAAAATTTCCCATTCTATGAAGAAAGTTCACCTCCCTTATTCTCCCGGTTTTAGCTTACTTCTTCTCGAATTCCGACAGACCGCCCTGATATAATACAAAAAGATGTCCGGAGTCCGCATCGACATAGACTTCTGCAGTATCTGCGCCGTCTTCCGATACTTTCACCGTCAATTTGCCGTTTTCAAATGTAGCCGTATATGTACCATCATTGTCTTCATACTGGTATGCTGTGTCTGTTTTTGTAATATTGGCAAAAAGCGAGGGGTCAACGATGTCCTTCCAGCTCCCCAGCAACGCATCCGCATTTGAATTGGCATCTACCTGAGGCAATGATTCCTCAACCGTATCCGGTTCAGCCGGAGCTGTGTTTTCCGCTAAGACCTCCGTTCCCTTTTCCGATGAGCCACCCCCGCCACAGGCCGTCAGCCCTGAAACAAGGGTAACCACAAGGACAATTGCAACCAGGTACCTAAGATTTTTAAACATGTTTGGTTCTCTCCATTCTTTTTAAAAATAAACTTCTGAACATATTATAGTCTTATCCTTTTATAGAACCAAGCATAATTCCAGAAATAAAGTGCTTTTGTATAAATGGGTACAGTATCAACACGGGAAGCATGGTCATGATCATGACCGCCATTTTAAAGTTGTTCAGCGCCGAAACCGAAGAAATGGCTGATTCCGACTGGAATATCAACTGTCTTAGCAAGACCTGAAGCGTGTACTTGCTGCTGTCATTGATAAACATGATGACCTGGTAATACGTGTTCCAGTGCGAAACAGTGTAAAACAGCGTTACTGCAGCAATAATCGGTATGGAAACCGGAATGACGATTTTGATGAGAATCCCCAGTTCCGAGCAGCCGTCTATCCTGGCTGATTCTAACAGGCTGTCCGGTATGGAGCCCATGTAGTTCTTCATTAGCACAAGGTTATACGTCGAAATGGCAGACGGTATGATAAGAGAGAGATAGCTGTCAATCATACCAAGGTTTCTTACAACCAGATAGAACGGTATGATACCGGCATCCAGCATCATTGTGGCGATAACAAACCGGATGACGGCCGTTCTGCCTGGCAGAGACTTGTGCGCAAGCGCATAGCCCATCACGAGGGTCATGGCCATGGAGAATATCGTAGCTGTAACTGTAACAAATATCGAATTGTAGAAGCTGGGCATATACCCGCTGTTCAATATGCTCTGATAGTTAATAAGAGTGAGGTTTTGCGGTATCAGCACAAACCCTTTTTGGGCAACGATATCATCCGGCGACAGCGAGGTGACGATAATCATGAGAAGGGGGAGCACAATCGCCGTGCAGACCAGAAATACCACCAAACCGTTAAAAAATACAAATATCTTTCTTCCTATGCTGCTCTTGTACAAAACATCCACCGCCCTGTTATATCAGAATTTTGCCTTTACTTTAAATAATGCTTTCATCCAGGAATTTTTTACTGAGCGTATTGCAGCCTATTACAAGCAGGGTGCTGACCAGCGCGGTAAACAGGCTTATTGCCGTGGCATAGCCGATGTTGCTGTTCAGAAGCCCTTCCGTAAAGGAATAGGTGGTCAAAACCTCACTGACGCTGATGACAGTAGGCCCCTGCATGACCAGTACCTGCTCGAATATGAGCAGTATACGCGCGACCGTTAGCAGCAGTACTGTGGCTATTGTACTTTTCAGCGAGGGCAGCGTGATGCACCAGAGCTTGCCCCAATGTCCCGCACCATCGACTGTTGCCGCGTCATACAATTCCACGTCAATCGTTGCAATGGTGGCGATATAGATGATGGTTCCGTAACCGACATCCCTCCATATGTACGAACCTACAAGAATCGGCCGGAACCAGTCGGGAGATGCCATGAAGTAGATTGGCTCTCCCCCCAGGCTTTGTATGATATTATTGACGATCCCTTCGCTGGGGGACAGCACCAGTACAAATATGGAACCGACAACGACCCAGGAGAAGAAGTGGGGGATATATACTATAAATTGCGCTATGCGTTTTATCGCCGTATGGGCGAGCTCATTCATCATAAGCGCCAGAATGATCGGCAACGGGAAGTAAAACAAAAGATTGTAAAAGCTCAGAAGCAGCGTGTTGCGCAAAGCTCCCCAGAAGCCCGGAGAAGTAAAAAGCTGTGCGAAGTTTTCCAGTCCGATAAAGTGAACATCCTTTTTCAGGCCGTAATCCGTGAAAGCCGCCCCGGCAAAAAGCATGGGCAGGTATTTAAACAACAAATACCATATGATTCCCGGTATCAACAGAAGTAAGATCGCCTTGTGCCGGTTAATCCTTGAACCCAATCCGTTCTGCCTGGCCAGACCGGCTGCCGGCAGAGCCTGAACGTCGTTGTTTTTGTTCATCATGTTGAATTCTCCCTGTTTGCAGGTTTATCTTACAACTAAAATGTTAAACAATATTCATGGAAAAAACTACATAGCATTTTGTATATTTCTTATAAATTTTTTACCTTCAGAGATGATATGGAACAGGTCCGTTTGACAACACATCCCGGTTGTTACCGGACACAGTTCGGTTGCCATGGGGATGGTTGTCACGGGGACAGGTCCGTTAAAAACCATTTTCAGCGTACATTCCATTTTGATTCTATAGAAAAGCAACGCATTTACTCATCCGGCAAAATTCTTCCTCATGAAAGAAAGAAAAAGCCGCAAAAATCGGGCATCCGTGAAAACAGAAAAGCCAAATGTTAGCGTTGACAAAAGAGATACTCGACTGTATAATATTGAAGTCGGAAGTCAAGAAACCGTGCGGGTGTAGTTCAATGGTAGAACATCAGCCTTCCAAGCTGATTGCGTGGGTCCGATTCCCATCACCCGCTCCAATTAAAATTTCATATGTGCCTGTAGCTCAGCTGGATAGAGCAACGGACTTCTAATCCGTTGGCCGGGGGTTCGAATCCCTTCAGGCACGCCAAAAAGAAAAACCTTCATTTGAGGGTTTTTCTTTTTGTGTGTTATTTGACGAAAGGATTCGAACCTTACGGCACGAGCCGGAAAGAAACGTGCTAAATGCACGTTTCGGGGCAAGTGCGCGCGCTGTAGCCGCCACTGGCACAAAACCGGGTGACAGGCTGGAGTTTAGTCCAGAACAGACTACCACCTGATGTAGTAATTAAAAGAAAAATACCATAAATACCTTTTGATATTATTAATATTCAGCCGATTTTCTTGAGCTTCCAGCAATCATACCCTAATTGTTCCACTCGCAAATAAAATAATTGTGACTGGCCTTCTTGCTGGCGGGTCTGGAATACCATAACCCGCTTCTCCCCATTACCAGACAGCTTTTTTGAGAGGATACCGTATTACCCGGATCCCCTGCTTTCCAGTTTTTAAAGTTAAACACTTCCCCGGTTACCCACTGCCAATCTCCTATGCTACCGTCTTCGAACCCACCTATCCAATATGTACCATTAAATGCATTTCTACTTACCAGGTTCTTCATGACAAATTTATGTTCGGATTCTCTTTCTTCAGTCACAAGGTATCCGCCAATGGACTCGCAGTATGTCTGTGCCTCGTCCCATGTCTTTACCATGCTGACGATTTTGTATTTATGACCGGTTTCCTGATCGGTTATCTGCTCCCCATTATAGAGATCAGGTATCACTGGATTTATCTCTGCATCAGGAATAGAATCCCAATCTACTTTTTGTATTGGAGGATTGGCATAGGTCAAACTCATATTGTCGTATTTGTTATCGAACAGGATTTTCACCTTTTTATCGCTGGGTAGAGTGATGACCATGTCTGCATTTGTGAAGATGCTGTCAATCGGGACTACTAAATCAGCAGCATAACCTGTATACAGCCCGGGCGGACTTCCCTGCCTCATAAAGTTCTGCAGTGCATAAATCGGCAATGACTTTACCTTAACAACGCATCCGAAAAAATTGAAATCGCTCGGTATTCCAGTTTCAATGGTCAATGCAGGGCCTAGTTCATTGGTATATCTGGTTAAATCTATCACATAGTAATATTCGCTCTCTTTTATATAATTAAAAACATGACCGTTACCATTTTGAAAGGAATATGAAACGAAGCCAAGCTCATCATAATCATTTTTTAAAATATAATTTAGCCAGCTTGAATCCGTGGCACAGCATCCTTCATTGGTCCTAACCGCCTGATATCCAGGCTTATGATGTTCCCAATTTATACCGTTTTCCATAATCCTTACATTATCTCTAGATGCCTTAAAATTGCTGATTTGATATAATTGCAAGGCTTCGTAAAGTGTTGAGATCTTTTTCTGTTTTTCCTCCGGACTCAATAAGGCAATTTGCGCAATCTGTGCATTGGTATATCTGCTAGCCCCTAGTGTATTTGCAGGCACCCAATATACATCTTTATCGATCTTCACTTCAAATTTCGCATCAGATCGTAAATTATATGTGTTATAGTCAGAAGCAGTCTTGCACATACTGATGGTTGACATATACCCCAAAACCATAGCCATTATGGAACCTACTGCAATAATATGCATTCTTCTCATTCAACACCATCCTTAAACAAAACTCCCCGACAAGGATATTAATAGCTTGCTGCACTGCAGCCATTAATTTTTACACACAAAGCTAAAATACCCATTATTAACCATTAACAGCGCTACTGTTATAATAGCATTCGCACAATTATTCATCAATATTTTCTTGAAACTTTTGTAATAAAATGAGATGCCGAACTATATATTTCTGGGGACAAGGGACCTGTCCCCGCGTCCCTTTCACTTGTTCCGTTGGTGTCACTTACTTCAAGAAGCACATCAGCTATACTATCAAACTGTCTTTCTAGATTTACTAATAATTCTTCATTCATATTTATACCTCTATTACTTTAATATCTCGGCATCATCTAATATTCTATGCAATACTGAAGCAAACCCCAACCATTCTAGTGTTCTCTGGGGGTCAGTAATATCAGTAACCTTATGTGCTTTTGGATTTCTTATTGCCATAACTGCACCAGTAAATAACCACATAAAGCCTAACTGTTCATCTTGGTCTTCTGAAAGTTGAATAATAGGATTTTTGGCTGAGAATACTTTTTGCATTAAATTGATTCCATCTATTTCAGTTATATTTGAAATTTCTTTTATTCTATTTATGAGATCTATGTAAGCGTCAAGAACAGCTGATCTATAATACCCATCCAAATATAAGTTTTGTGATACATTAATTACTCTATAATGTAATTTATCAAGAGTGAAAGGCGATCTTTCTACTGTTATATCACTATTTTTATTTTGATGGTCATTCATTGAAGATAATTTGTAACACATTAGTGCAGATACATCGATAATATGACTAATGGTTCCAGCATATATAGTACCAATGACTTCCTCTTGATCATTGAGCATATAACCTGGAAAATTAAATTCAAGATTGTTACCAATTTTCCATAGTGCTTTATACCATCTTTTTAGGGGATCAGTTTCATTAAATACCTCAGGATATTCTTGATTGAACATTGATTTGTCAAGCTTTTTCCCGGCATTCTCTGCTATAATTTCAAATCTTTCAAGATAACGTCTATCCACACCCCCAGCGATTCTAAAATGTTCACCAGAATCGCCCCATTGTACATCTATTCGAGAATACTGAAAATAAGGAGCCAATTCTTTAAATTGATTCTCTAATTCACTCCAATTAGCCAAAATAATATCCCCTTACTAATTCTTAATTTTGAGCATATTATGAGTCATATTTTAAATATATTTTCATGTAGTCTTGATATTGCTC
>JAEZMC010000290.1 GCA_023435805.1 Bacillota bacterium
GAAGAACTGGGACTGGAGCCGCTTTTGATGCTTGGCATGAGGCTTGGCGAGGGAACCGGCGCTGCACTGGCATTCCACATCGTCGACGCGGCCTTTGCCGCTTATGATAACATGGGTACCTTTGGAGATGCCCGGATAGAACAATATAAACCTTTAAAATAAACGGGGGAGAAAATGATGCTGCATACAGTAAATATACACCATACCGGAGCCGTCCGTTCCGTTCAAGTGGAGGACGGTACCAATCTGCTGCAATTTCTGAGAGAGCAGGGCGTAGCGATGGATACTCCCTGCGGCGGTAAAGGCACCTGCGGCAAATGTGCGGTTAAGATTGCCGGCTTGCCGAATGCTCCCAAAGAAAGGGAAAGCACGCTGTTGGGCTTTGAAAGGCTGGATAAGGGATATCGGCTGGCATGCATGAACAGGATCACCGCCGACCTGGAGGTTTACCCTGAGGAGGTCAGAGCAGGGGAAGCTTCCATTATAACGGGGGGAAAGCAGCGAAATATCCAGCTGTCTCCGATTGTAAAAAAACAATACATTGAGATGCCAATGCCTGCGCTTCATGACCAGGTTCCCGACCTTGAAAGGCTCATGGAAGCAGTGAAGCCTGATATAGCCGGGCTGGATATATCGGTACTCCGGGAGCTTGCAGGCATATTGAAAAAATCAGGCTACAAGGTGACGCTTGTAAGTGCCGGCGGAAAACTCACGGCCGTGGAACCAGGTGACACAACCGGTATTCTTTACGGTACCGCCTTTGATATCGGCACCACGACGGTCGCGGCGTACCTGTACGACCTGAATACCGGTGAATGCGCGGCAGTCGGCTCCATGCTGAATCCCCAGAGAAAATTCGGCGCGGATGTCATCTCCCGCATATCCCACAGCATGCAGTCCGACGAGGGAAGAAGCGAACTCCAGAGCCTGATTGCGGAATGCATCAACGAACTGATCAACCGTCTTGTCAAGAAGGCCGGGATTACGCATGAGGCTGTATATGCCGCCGTATTTACGGGCAACACCACCATGCTGCATCTGCTGATGGGCCTTGATGCGTCCGGTATGGCGGTATCTCCGTTTATTCCGGTCACTACCGGGCTGCAGCATTTCAGTGCAGATGCAGTTGGTGTACAAATCAACAAGCACGGGGTTGGGGTGGCATTACCCGGCGTATCGGCCTATGTGGGCGCAGATACGATCGCTGCAATCTTGTCCAGTGGGATGTATGAAAAAGAAGAAATATCACTGCTGGTGGATATCGGCACCAACGGTGAAATCGTACTGGGCGGAAAGGACTGGATGATGTCCTGTTCCACAGCGGCGGGTCCGGCTTTTGAAGGAGCGAATATCCGCAGCGGTGTGGGTGGAATTGCCGGCGCGATTGATACAGTAGGCGCCGCTCCGCTGTTTGAATATACAACGATTGGGAATGCAAGCCCCGTAGGCATATGTGGTTCCGGCATCATCGACGCAGTGGCGGAGCTTCTGGACGCGGAAATCATTGATGAGACAGGGCGTCTGGCGGATGAAGATGATGCGGAGCATCTTGCACGGGAATGCCGGGAAAGGCTCGTAGATCTGGATGGGGTCAGGTCGTTCATCATAGTGGAGGAAGGGGAGAAAGGCTCTGCCTCAAAAATTGCGATCACACAAAAGGATATCAGGGAGCTCCAGAATGCAAAGGCGGCCATTGCGGCCGGCATTGATACGCTTGTCAAGCTCTCCGGTGCCGGATACGATTCCGTCGGAAAGGTTTATCTGGCAGGAGGCTTCGGAAGCAGCATCAATATCAAAAACGCAGTAAAAATCGGGCTGCTGCCCCGGGCGTTGGAGGACAGGATAGAAGCCATAGGGAACGCGTCCGGTACGGGTGCTTCTGAAGGGCTGCTGTCTGAACAGATGCTGAAGCTGTCCGAAAAATTGAAGGAAAAGGTAAAATATGTTGAACTGTCGGCCTCTGCTGATTTTGTCGAGAAATACGTTGAGCACATGATGTTTTAGGATAAAGGCGCGACCGCAGCAGAAATAGGTGCGCCGCAAAATGGAACGGGACACTTCTGCCGGTTTGCTGCCGGAAAGTGTCCCGTATTTTCGCCGGGTACGTACCGATTCCCTGCAGGCGGAATGTCCATGTACCGGTGCTCGGGCATCCGAAAAAAAGGATTTTTCACTCATTCATCGAATAATTATTATATACATGATTAAAAAATACTGGTCATATTTTGTTATACTTAATGCAGGCCAGTTTGTAAATGACGGGGAGGGTTGTTTTTGAATTCCGACTATAAAGAACAGAAAAAATGCGGGTTCTGCGGTGAAAGCATTCCAGCCGTTTCAGGAAGATGTCCATATTGCGGCAGCATCCTGGAAAGGAACATTTATAATCATTCTGCAGCAGCCGGACAGTCTCCGGATGCTAAAAATGAACATGCGCCGCCTGAAAATCAGGGCTTATCACAGGTGGAGCAAAATGCCAGGGTTGAGACGGAGGAAGCCGTGCAGCAAAAGGACGCTGTGCAGCGGAATGACGCAGGAACGGGCAGTGCGGCCGATCCGAAGATAGAGCCGGCACTCCAGCCTCCGTATGCAAATCGTCCGCAATATACTCCAAAGGCCTACGAAAGAGCCGGTTATACAGATTACGGCGGAGGCTATGATTCAGGAAGACCGCTGAGCAACGGAATGAAGGTGTTCCTGACAGTACTTTTTACTGTAATACCGGGACTCGGCCAGCTTGCCGGAATCATCACTGCGATTATATTTATGAATGACGACGCGGACAGGGACAAAAAATCTTTCGGGGTGGCATTATTGGTGGCATCTCTTATCATGTTCGTACTTTCATGCATCGGCTGCTTTATTCTGGTACTTGCTTTTTCATCGTCCAACCAGTTTAGATATTAAGCCGGCATGAATTATATAGAGGAGCTTTATAATCTGGCGGGCTCGCTGATTTGCCACCAACTGCCCTCCAGGACACTATATGCAGGAAGTGCGGCGCTTCCTGTATGTGCCAGAGATACTGGAATCTATGCGGGGATTTTTACCAGCGCAGTTTTTTTACTGCTGCTGGGAAGGCTGAAGGCTCAAAAGCCTCCGGGCGCTGCAATAACAGTTATAATGTGTATCATGATGCTGCCAATGATCCTGGACGGTCTGCTGTCCTATACAGGGGTCATTGAAACGGATAATACGGCAAGACTGTTTACAGGAGTACTTTTCGGCCTGCCCATACCTATTTTCCTTGTACCTGCGGCTCATTTCAACATCGATGGCAGAAATGACAGGCCAGTTTTGAAAAATGCGGCGGAGCTGGCGCCGGTGTATGCGGCGGGGCTGGTTTTATGTCTGCTTTTATTGAAGGGCGTTGTTCCGTACGTAGCCGCCGGCTTTATTTTTGTTTCTGGCTTTTTGTTTTTAATGTTCAGAATTTCCTATACGGTGTTTGCAAGGGCTACCCGTTTTAGAAACGGGAAACTGCTTGCGGCTGCAGGCGGTTCAACCCTGTTGGCACTGGCACTGCTGTACCTGTTATCCGCATTTGTGCTGCAGCCTTTGAAACAAGTGCTGCTTGGCGGATAAAGCAAAACAAAAGCACAAAGGATATGGAAAGGTGAATGATGGAGACGAAATCGGAAATAAGAAAAAGGATGCTTATACGAAGAAGTGCAATGAACCCGGAAGAAGTACGTTTAAAAAGCGATGCCATTTTCTCCCGGTTGTGTGCGCTGGCCGAGTATAATCAAGCAAAGACGATACTTGCATACATGGATATCAGAAATGAAGTCAGAACGGATGGATTTATCCGAAGATGCCTGAATGACGGTAAAAGGGTTGCACTGCCGAAGGTGGTGTCCGTCGCCGACCCATTGGAGGTGTCCGGAACGGCCCCGGCGGAGAACGTACCTGCTTTGGCCGTGTATGAAATCCTTCGGCCGGAGAGGGATGTCGCTCCCGGCTTCAAGGGGATTCCCGAACCGGACGCATCGGTTTTGAAGAGGCTAGATCCTGCGGAAATCGATCTGGCGGTTATTCCGGGTGTCGCGTTTGATCCGGGCAGGAATCGGGTCGGCTATGGAGCCGGTTATTATGACAGGTTTATCGGCAGGCTGAGACCTGACTGTTTAAGGATCGCGGTGGCATACGGCTTTCAGCTGGTAGACAGCATACCGGCAGATCGATACGATATGCAAATGGATATGGTGATTACGGAAGACATGCTGATGGAATGAATTTCTGTAACGTTGAAAGGATAACAATATGAACAGAAAAGTGACGCTGACCGGCGCGAATATTTTGTTTTTCATTTTTGCCGTAGTGTTTATCGGCTACCAGCTTGTTTTGGGAATCATACTGGGTGACAGGCTGTATGACCACCTGTATACCGTTGTACTTGTAAATGAATTTGTTATGATACTCGGACCGGTATTGATCTATTGTCTGGTTAAAAAAATCAATATAAGGGAAACCTTCCGGTTTAACAACCCCGGGCTCGTTCCGACGCTACTGGTGGTTCTTATATCGGTGCCGGCCTATTTTGTGGCGGCCATGCTGAACAATGTCCTGATTTACTTCCTTCAATTTATCGGCAAGCTGCCTGCCACACCCATACCCGTTCCCCGGAATCTGCAGGAGCTGGCGGCTGGCATACTTGTCATTGCGGTTGCGCCGGGCATTTGCGAAGAAATCATGCACAGGGGACTGCTGCTCAGGGCATATGAAAAGCGTGGTTCTTATAAAGCGGTTGTCATCGTATCCGTTTTCTTCGGCATTTTCCATTTTGACATTACCAACTTTTTCGGACCGGTATTTCTTGGATTGATCATCGGATACTATGTGATCAGGACCAATTCCATATTTGCGGGAATGCTGGCGCATTTTCTCAACAATACCATAGCCGAAGTGATTCAGTACTTCTGGGGCGATAAAACCCCTCCGGACACATTGACGGTATCATGGCCGGATCTTCAACAGCTGCTGCTGATCGGCGCCGGCTGTGCTGTAGTCACAGGAGCACTTCTGGTGCTCTTTAAGAAAGTGACGGCGAACAGAGCCGTTATCATACCGCCGATTTCCACTGCCAGACAGGACGCGCAGGCGGTACTGTCCCACTGGCCTGTCATACTGGTGTTTGTGCTGTATGTCCTGATGCTGCTGCTTTATCTTTTCACCATTATACTGATGAAGAATTTCGGAATGTAAAAGTATGAAGTCGACGGAGCGGGTATATAATACTATATAACCTTTTTGAGAGGTGAACCCGCTTGGATTTCAACATCGACTTCAACCTTGTCCGTGCCCAGAAACTGCTGTTGATACCCCAATTGAAACAGGCGCTGGAAATACTCGAAATGAATTCACAGGAACTATTGCGATACATTGAAGAACAGCTGGAGTCGAATCCGGCTCTGGAAAAAGCGATGGATGGTACACTGACGGACCCGGTGGATGACAGGAATTTATCGGAAGCAGGAGAGGAAGAACAGGAACTCCCGATAACTAGCATCTGCGGAACACAACTGTCCTTAAAGGAACATCTTTTATTACAGCTCAATGCACTTTGCCAGGATAAATGCAGCCATATGATCGGCGAATATCTGATCGACAATACGGATGATAACGGCTATCTGACGGTTGATGTCCGCGAGGTGGCCGATTTTTTCAGCATTCCCTGCGAAAAGGTGCTTACGGTGCTGGATAAGCTTCAATCCATGGACCCTCCGGGCATATGCGCAAGGAACCTGGGAGAATGCCTGCTGCTGCAGCTCGGTCAGCTGGATGAGAAAGATGAGGCTGCGATGCTGGTGGTGGAAAAACATCTCGACAAACTGGCCTGCGACGATGTGGAAGCGGTAGCAAGCCTGACCGGCCTGTCCGCAGAAAGAATCCGCGAAATTTTTTCCAAGGTGAAGGGTCTGGAACCCAGGCCGGGGCGGGAGTTTTACTGCAATGAAACCGAAAGCCCGCTTCTTCCGGATGTGATTATAAGCGAGTCAGGGAACAGCCTCCAGGTATTGAATAATGAGGGAGCTTTTCCTGACCTGTGCGTATCTGAGAGCTTTACTAAGAAGGCTCACACTCTGGCGGTAAAAGAAGGCGGCGATTATGTGCATGAAAAGGTTAAGAACGCAGTTTGGCTGATAAAATGCCTTGAACAGAGAGAAAATATCATACATGAAATAGCAGGGAAAATATGTGTGTTGGAACAGGACTTTTTCAGAAGAGGACCGAGGTTCATCAAGCTTCTTGACAAAGCTTCCTTTGCAGCATCGCTGGATATGCACGAATCGATTCTGGAGAAGGCTGTGAAAGGCAAACTGCTGCACTGCAGGTGGGGTGTCTTCGAACTCGGCAGCTTCTTTAATGAAGGGGAGCTATCGCTGTAAGGCGACGGCTCCCATACCGTCAAAAAGGCCAAAGGGGCTTTTCCGGGGCACCGTGATCCGCCTTGAGGTAACCGCGTATTCCTCTGATACCGAAATGCTCCTTTTCGATTTCCAGTATCCGTTCCGTTGTATAATGGTTGATCTCGCCTACTTTTTTGACTTCTTCCGCATACTCGCGCAGAGCGTCAATTTCCCTTGGAGAAAGCATTTCCTGGCACTCGTCGGAATGCAGGATCCTGTTCAGTTCGGAAGCATATTCATAACCGTCGTCCACATCTTCAAGGGCAGTCTTCAAAAAGGACACAAGCTTGTTAGGAATTTCCCGCGACATATTTGTCAACCTCCCTACAAGATCAATAACCTTATTATACAACTTTTAAAATGGAATAAACATATTTGAGGTTCATTTTTTATTTTAATAAGGGACAATTTCACCGTAATAGAATAATATTGGAGATTCGGCTCTTCAGAACGGAGGATCCCGGAGGTATGGGAGGAAGACGTGCGAAGGACAGGAAAATAGTAATGCGCTATACCGGTGAAGTTACAGCGGAGGCAATCGGGATCAAAATCATCAAGCTGCTGTTGGAAGACAGGGAGAGGGGAATTGTTCGGGATGCGTGCACCGGAAAAAAACTGCATAGGGATCTATGTGAGGGAAAGCAGGGATGACAACGGTGAAAAATATGAAACGATTGAAAACCAGCGGGATTTGCTGCTTGACTTTGCCGAGCGGTACAAGCTTGGGCGGGTGTATGCCGTTTATACGGATGACAATGTCTCCGGTTCCGCATTTGAAAGAAAAGGGCTGTCCAGGCTCAAAGAGGATGTAATGGACGCAAAGATCAACATACTGCTGCTGAAAGACCTTTCCAGACTCGGCAGAAACAATGCCAAAACCCTTCAGTTTCTGGATTTCCTGGAGGAATACGGGATACGCGTCATAAGCTCAGACGGAAGGTATGACAGCCTTTGTGACAATGATATGGTGGGAATTGAAACCTGGGCGAACGAGCGGTATATTCGCGATATTTCACGAAAAATTCGTTCAAGCCTTCGCTTTAAAATTCAACGCGGTGAATAC
>JAEZMC010000403.1 GCA_023435805.1 Bacillota bacterium
AGACAGGGCTCGAACCTGCAGCCGACGGTTTTGGAGACCGCTACTCTACCAATTGCGCTACTCCCCTGTATGCTTGCCGTGGATCGTTTCACTCAAGTCCAGGCAGGTATTCTGCCATCGCTTCAAAGCGCATGTAACCGAAGTGAAAGTGACTTTACTATTCTACAATATGAAATAAGCCTGTGTCAATGGGAAAGGACAAATTACCCCGGAAAATACTCTGGATTTATTTTCTAACAATGTGTTATCATATTAACAAGAATTTAGACGGATGAATGGAGATGTTTACATGAGAAACAAGATTGGCTTCATTGGTATAGGAAATATCGGGACACCGTTGGTGAAAGGCCTGATGCACTCAGGTACCTCCTTGCCTGAAGATACATATGTCTACGATGTGGATCGCAGAAAGGTGGAGGAACTGGTAAAAGAGACGGGCGTCCGGGCGGCTAAAGACAATGCCGAGCTGGTGCGCGAATGCGACTATATATTGCTTGCCGTAAAGCCCGCCTATGTCAGGTCGGTACTGGAGTCCGTAAAGGATTTGTTCACCGAGGACAAGGTCCTTGTATCGGTTGCGGTAGGTATTACTACCGATACATTGAAGTCGATTCTGGGGGATTCCGCAAAAATCGTCAGAGCTATACCCAACCTGCCGGTCATGGTTGGAGAGGGAATGACGCTGCTATGCTTCGGACAAAACCTTTCGGAAGACGAAAAAGCTGTGGCCAGAAGCCTGTTTGAAAGCTCCGGGAGGGCTGATGAGCTGGAAGAACGGTTGATGAGCGAAGTCACTGCGTTGACAAGCAGCAGTCCTGCGTATGTGTTTTTGTTGATTGAAGCCATGGGGGACGGCGCCGTACAGCAGGGAATTCCGAGAAAGAATGCATACAGGCTTGCAGCACAGGCCGTACTCGGTGCTGCCAAAATGGTGCTGGAAACCGGACTCCATCCTGCAGAGCTCAAGGACCAGGTCTGTTCACCGGCCGGTACCACGATAGAAGCAGTTTATACGCTTGAAAAGAACGGCTTCAGGCACCTGATCATGGAGGCCATGTCGGAATGTACCCGAAAAGCGCTTGAAATCGGTCGTGCTTCCGAAAGCAGGTAGAGAATGGGTAAAGCATTGAAAAGGGTGCAGTTATATACCGACGGCGCTTGCTCCGGTAATCCGGGCAAAGGAGGCTGGGGTGCCATACTCCTGTATGAAGGGCTTGAAAAGGAATTATCCGGCTTTGAAGCATACACTACCAACAACAGGATGGAGCTGACCGCAGCTGTAGAAGGCCTGAAAGCGTTGAAATTTCCATGTTCTGTTGAGCTGTACAGCGACAGCTCCTATCTTGTAAATGCGTTTAAAAACGATTGGATCAGCGGCTGGAAGACGAACGGCTGGAAGACCAGCGGCAAGGACGAGGTGCGCAACAGGGATTTGTGGGAGCAGTTGGATGCGCTTTGCGGCATACATCAAATTACCTGGATAAAAGTGAAGGGACACAGCGACAATGAATACAACAACCGCTGTGACAAGCTGGCTACCGGTGAAATCAGGAAAAATACCCCCAAACAAAACGACACGGTCGATAAGGGAGAAAATAAAGATGAATTATGAAGAAAAGACACTTTCAAGACAGCATATATATAAAGGCAATATCATAAACGTTGAACTGGTCACCGTTTCTCTTCCGGACGGAAGGCAGGCCACCAGGGATCTGATCATGCATCCTGGCGCTTCCGCCGTTATACCGCTTAATGAGAAGGGCGAAATGTACATGGTACGGCAGTACAGGAAGGCGATCGACAAGGTTTCTCTGGAGATTCCCGCCGGTAAGCTGGATGAAGGAGAGGATCCCCGTATATGCGCGGAAAGGGAACTGAAGGAAGAAACCGGGCTGACGGCGGGAAATATTGCTCATCTTGTCAGCATTCACAGTACACCCGGATTTTCAAACGAAATTCTTCACCTGTATGCGGCCACAGATCTGAATGAAGGTGAAAGCTGCGCGGATACGGATGAATTCATCTCAACGGAAAGATATACGGTCGAGCAGCTGGAGAATATGGTACTGAGCGGTGAAATCACAGATGCTAAGAGCATCATAGGAATTTTGCTTGCGGATAAGATCATCAGCGGCAGGATTAACATCCCCTATCAATTTTCCATATAATTTAAAAAACTGTAGAAAATAGTTTACAATATCATCACCAGTGGATGATATTGTAATTTTTTTGTATTTGCAGACATAAAATCTAAGGAATGAAGTACAAGGGGGAAGGTTCTTGTTCAAGAAGCTGCGCAGTATAATTGGAGAGCACATAGCCAGAAACCGGAACGGTTACATTTTTCTGCTCATGGCGTTTGTCCTGGGAGTTTCTGCAGGTGCATTTACAGTTAACGGATTAAGTTCCATGCAGCGGGATGAATTGTCGAATTATTTTCAGGGCTTTCTTCAGCTTCTCAACAATCAAAACCTTGAAAGCGGCGAGCTGTTTACGGCCGCTTTGTTTGAAAACCTGAAGCTGGTAGGGTTGTTATGGATACTGGGTGTTACGATTATCGGCATTCCGTTCATTTTTCTGATTATGGGTATCAGAGGCTTTGTGACCGGTTTTAGCTCGGGCTTCATCATCAATGCGCTGGGCTTGAAGGGAGTACTGTTTTCTGCATTTGCCCTGCTTCCCAAAGAAATTATCATCGTTCCCTGCCTGATTGCCATTGGAGTAAATGGAGTCAATTTCTCAATGCGTATTGCGAGGAACCGTTCCAGCAAGGAAAATCTCAAAGACAGCCTGAAAGCGTCATTTCTGTCATACTGCTTTGTCACGGCGTTTTTCAGCTGCTTCATCCTGGCGGGCATCATCCTTGACGCCTACATTACCCCTATCCTGGTTAGAATCATCGCACCTGCGATTACGTTATAAACAAATTTACTAAAAATATAAAAAAAAAGTATAAACGTCAAAATTTAGTATATAATATTTACATAAACATTAATTATTGCCAAATTGAAGAAATGATTTAAAAAAACAAATATAAAACAAAAGTGATGATTTTTTGTAAATATTTCTTTCATTATTATTTGAAATATATTAAAATCATTTTGACAGGTAGGTAATTATTCCAATTTTTTATAGATAAGAAGGGGAAGTTCATGGAAGCGTTGGTTCAAAAGTTTGTCAATTTCCTTGAGAGAGATAAGCGGCTGTCTCTAAACACTCTGCAGTCCTACAGACGGGACATTGAGCAGTACTTTACCTATCTGAAGGAGATAAACCTGCAGAACATATCCAATTCCAACAAAACTACGGTAATTGCCTATCTGCTGTATTTGCAGAAAAAAGGAAGGGCTACATCGACCATTTCTAGAAAT
>JAEZMC010000429.1 GCA_023435805.1 Bacillota bacterium
GCACATTTACAGGACACCCTGCCACACAGGGCTTGTGCTTGCATTGAAGGCATCTTTGCGCCTCCTTTAAGGCCATTTCCTCCGTATACCCCAGTGCAACCTCACCGAAATTGCCGCTCCTTATAACGGGATCCTGTTCCGGCATTTTCACTTTATTCAAGGACATGTCAGGCATTTTGGGCACCTCCCAATCTGCAGGCATGGCCGTCCATGGAACGTTTCTCCTGCTCCCTGTACATTGCCTGCCGTCTCATGGCCTCGTCGAAATCCACCTCATGACCGTCAAAATCCGGACCGTCCACGCAGGCAAACTTTGTTTTGCCTCCCACCGTTACACGGCAGCCGCCGCACATACCCGTACCATCTATCATTACGGGATTCATGCTTACCAGCGTTTTGATGCCGTACTGTTTTGTCAGCAGCGATACCATTTTCATCATGATCAGCGGACCGATGGCTATCACCAGGTCATAACGGTTGCCCTCTTCGATCAGCTTTCTGAGAATGTCCGTTACAAAACCCTTGTTGCCGTTTGAACCGTCATCCGTTGCAATATACAAGTGTGAACTTGCCGCTCTCAGCTCGTCCTCCAAAAGGATCAGGCTGCTGTTTCTGAAGCCTGTGATAACATCCACTTCCGTTCCCAGCTGATGCAGCTTCTTCGCCTGCGGATAGGCGATGGCCGTCCCGAGCCCCCCGCCGATGACCGCTGCCTTTTTATAGCCTTCCAGATGGCTTGCAACCCCCAGAGGACCTGCAAAGTCTGCAATGGTATCCCCTTGTTCCAGTGTACCCAGAAGCCTTGTGCTTTTTCCGACCTCCTGGAAAATGATCGTTACCGTTCCTTTTTGCCTGTCATAATCTGCAATGGTGAGGGGAATTCTCTCCCCTTCCTCGTTCACTCTGAGAATGATGAACTGCCCCGGCTCCGCCTTGCGCGCAATATATGGCGCTTCCACCTCCAGCAGCTTGACTGCCGGATTCAGCACCTCTTTTCTTACAATACTGAACATACCAAACCCTCCCCCTTATTCCGAGGTACAATAAATAAGCTGTAGTTAGTCAACATACAGCTTATTAAAATAAACTGAAAATGATATTAATTTATAATTGTAAACTACTGTACGTTAAACTGCAACATACAATCCTATTATACATTCTATTTATTTTCCAATCCAATGAAGCATTTTTCCAGATGTGCAGCACCGATGTCCTGTCTGAGTACGACCGCCAGCACTACCGTAACGATCAAAGAGACAGGAAGTGCAATAAAGATCGGATCAACCATTGAGAGCGGTGACAGCGCAGTGCCTTCGACCAGCGAGGGCTTACCCGTCAGCAGTGCACAAAGCTGCAGGCTGGACGACTCTTTTTTGTGGATGAAAAATATCCAGAAAAAGCTGGAAACGAATCCGCACAGCATACCCCAGATCGCAGCCGCTTTCGGCATTTTTTTAACATAGAGCGCACCGATGTAAGCAGGCAGGAATGATGCCGCACAAAGTCCGAAAAACAGTGAAGTCCCTGTTGCGATAATCGCCATGCTTACGTCCAGGTAGCTTGTAAGCCATGCAATACCCGTGCTGATGACTACACCGGCGAGCATCCCCGCCTTTGAAAGGACCATGCTGCTGCCTTTTCCGCCCAGGCTTTTCTCGTAAACATCCCTTCCAAGGGCCGTTCCCATGGTATGAAATTGAGAGCTGAGCGTCGACATGGCGGCTGCTAGAAGCGTGATCAGGAATACCGGTCCGAACCATTCCGGTACAAACATTTTGATAAATTCGGGTATGATTTTGTCGTTGGCACCAACCGCTGCGAGGGCAACCTTCCCGGTGCTCCCGAAGAAAAAAAGGTTTGACAGGGCCCCTACCACAAAAGCGACGCCGGTCATCATCAGGATGAATATGCCGCCGGATACGACCGCTCTATTCAGTTCCCGGTTGCTCTTCACCGTCATGAACCGGACAATGAGCTGCGGTTGGGCAAGCACTCCAATTCCAACCCCCATGACTACTGTGGAGACAAGATTCCACCATATGGGCGTCCCGAAGTGCGGCATGGCCGTCCAGCCATTGAAGCCTCCTTTTACCAATGCCGCCGTCTGTTCCTTTACGGCAGGATTGTCAAAAAGCTCATTGAGCTGCTGGTGTGCCGCCGTTACTCCGCCCAACCTTCCATATGCAAATATAAGCAGGAAGGTCATGCCCGCAAACATCAGTAAGCCCTGGAACGCATCCGTATACATGACACCCTTGATACCGCCCATAAATACATAGACCGCGACAACCGCAACAAAAAGCAGGAGCGAAACCTGATAGGATATGCCGAAATAGGACTGGATAAAATCAGCCCCTCCTTTTATGACCGCAGCTGCGTAGATGGGCATGAATAAAAAAATGACAGCGCCCGCAAAGCCCTGTATTAACTTGGACTGATATCTGAGACCAAGCAGCTCGGGAAAGGTATGCGCATTCAGATTGTGACCCATTCTGCGTGTTCTCTTGCCGAATATGACAAATGCGATAAAAATGCCGACAAAGATATTTAAGAATGTGAGCCACAACAATCCCATACCCAGCTGCCCCGCCGCTCCTCCAAAGCCAATAATGGCGGAGGTGCTGATGAAAGTCGCTCCATAGGACAATGCCATAATAAGCGGATGCGTCTGCCTGCCCGCCACCAGATAATCTGCAGATGTTTTTGTCCTTTTATAGCCCAGATAGCCTAAAAATGCCGTAATGAAAAGATAGATAAGAATAATGATGGTGATATACATTGTGAACCTCCTTAAAAATTAAGTGATCAGGATACATCATTCTTCCACTTTAATCTTAAGGAGCATGCCATTTCCAAGATATTTGACCTTTTCGCCTATCTTAAACCGCAAGACCCTTGAATGAATTATTGCTTCCCTTCAGCTTTTTCCAATACTGCCTCCCCTGCAATCCGGAGCTGTTCCTCATCCGCTCCCCTGTTCCAGTTGACCAGGCCGTAGCCTACACACAGGGCCGTACTGAGAATACACAACAGATAAACGCCCCATATCCACGGATCTATTATTCCAAGCATATTTTCACCTCCTTTTGCCGCTCACAGATTTATCAAATCAGGTTCACGCAGAACGGCTCTGCCGCCAATCTGAGAACCTGCTTCAATATATTTATATTAGCAGCCATTTTAGTGCAATACAATATAAACACTGCTATATTTTATTGCAGATGAACTGAATCTGTTACTAAACATCCACAAATGTTTAACTGTATTTAATTGTTATTAAACGTACTTGACTGCAATATAATTGATGATATAATGTAAATAAAAGCAAGTTGCCTGGAGGTCCCATGAAAATAAGTGAGCTTTTTAAAAATAAAAAACCTGTCATAGCCTTTGAGCTTTTCCCGCCGAAGCCGGATGTTCCGCTGGATACCATCTATGAACACCTGGATCAGTTCGAAGCGCTCAAGCCTGATTATATCAGCGTCACCTACGGCGCAGGCGGCAGCCAGAAAGGCCGTACGCTTGAGATCGCGGCCAGGATCAAAAACCTGCATCACATTGAGAGCATGGCGCATTTTACATGCGTTGGACACACAAAGGAAGAAATTGATTATATGCTGACCGCCATGCATGATATCGGTCTGGAGAACATCCTCGCTTTGAGGGGGGATCCGCCGGCCAACCAGCCGGAATTTGATTTCAGCAAAAATGTATACGGCTATGCCTATGAACTGGTCCGCCATATCCGCCGGGTCAACAATTTTTGTATTGCGGCCGCTGCTTACGTGGAAGGCCATGTGGAATCAAAAAGGCTTCGCGAGGATTTAAACCGCCTGAAGGAAAAAGTGGACACCGGCGTTGATTTTCTAATCACTCAATTGTTTTTCGACAACCGGTTGTTCTACGATTTTATGGACAAGGCGCGTTCGGCAGGCATACACTGCCCGGTTGCAGCAGGAATCATGCCGATATTCAAGGCCGACCAGATCAAATCCATCACGGCCAAGAGCGGTTGTTCCATACCGGCCAAGCTGGTGCTGATGATGGATAAATACCAGGACAACCCGGATGATCTCAGGAAGGCAGGAATTGAATATGCATCACAGCAAATCAGGGATCTGATGGAAAACGATGTGGACGGTATCCATCTGTACACCATGAACAGGCCAAAGTCCACTGCGGAAATCATGAATTCGATAAGAGTGTAATAATGTAAAAAGAGCTGCCTTTTACAGCCGGAGCCTGTTCCGGCTGTGTTCGTTCAGCGCGTTATCCAGGGCGGAGGCTTCATTGATGACATTTTCTATTTCCTCCGTCTCCGGATCCGAAAGATCACTGGAAAGTATCCTGTGCTTGAAGCCTACAATTGTGCTTTCAATCTGGTCCAGTCTTACATTGATCAATTCAAGTTCCTGGCGTTCCTCGTTCAGGTTCTTGAGAAGCTTTTCGTCCATTTCCACCGTTTTGGTAAGCTCCAGCACCGCTTCATAGCTCTTCAGCGAGCCCAGCTTTCTGTTGTTCGCATTGATTCTTGCCTTCAGCTCGCTCAGATTCTGCTGTGAAAGCTCACGCATCCTGTCCGAATAATTGCTGGCCAGGTTAAAATATGCCATGACAAGCTTGAGTGCCTGTTCTATGATTCTTTGTCTTATGGGGTCCTCGCAATACTTATCAAAGTAGTCCATTAACTCATCCTTCTGCTTGAGTACACCGATGGCTTTCACCCTCTGATTTTTTCCAAGATTCCGGGAAATACGCCTGTACAGGGCGTTACACTCCCAGTTCAGCTTGCTGATGCCTTCCAGCTTTTCAGACAGCTTGATTTCTTCCTTAAACTTACTGCTGTTTACAGTCAGGATCACCGAGACCGTATAGGCGCTTGCACCTGCGGCGGCAATGGCTGCGGGAAGCCACCCCGGAATGTTGGCAGCACTTAATGCAGCTACATAAAGAACCGCTCCGCCCACAAGCAGAATAATATTTTTAAATTTTAAAGCCGCCTTCAGGATCATTTCTATACCACCCTTCGGAACAAACGGTTTTCTTAATTATATATTTGCGTACGCCAAATATCAATATTCCTCTTTTATGGAATTTCCTCCGAGGCAGGACGGTACGGGTGTGCGCTCAGCAGCTGTTCGAACGTGATGCCATCACCTCCTGCAGTGATGGCGTCCATGATTTCGTTTTCCGTAAAAACGTGCAGCAACCGTAAATGATCGTCCAGTACATATACAAGATGGAATCTGTCAAAATCCATGTTTTTCAGAGTATCACTCAATAGCGTGCTTTTAATGGCTACCAGATCCCTTGCCGGATAGATGCCTTTTTTCAATAACCTGGACCGTCTGTATATAATCTGCCGTATATTCATAAATGCACTCTCCATTCTCCCCGTTATAATTAAAACAATAATATATATCGCGATGATGATCATACTGAAGTTGAATGCCGACACATACAACTGCCATGCTCCGTACAGCAGCAGTACCGACGAGAGCACCCATGCCAGCCTTCGGGTCAGCCTACCGGCAGCGAGCAGGCCCATCCTGCCGGCCAGAAGGTCAAGCAATATTCTGCCTCCATCCAGCGGAAATGCAGGAATCAGATTAAATACTGCAAGAAAGATATTGGTAACCGATACCAGGTGCAGCTGGCTTTCAAATGCCGGAAACACATATGCCGCCAGCGATGCCACAGTAAAAAGCAGGAGGTTGGAGGCAGGCCCGGCTGAATAAATAGCCAGAGACTCCCGTCTTGAGCAATCCCTGTCATGAATGGACACAGAGAAGCCGACAGGCGTTATCCTTATTTCACCGGTTTTGCACCCATAAAGACAGGCAACTGCAATGTGTACGATTTCATGTACCGCTATGGAAAAAAAAGCAACTGCATATTCGTCCAGCCAGCCTGTGAAGAACAAAACAGGCGGAACCGCAAATATAAATATGCTGATGTTGATATCCGCCCCTTTGACCTTTATTCTCACCGGACCGGAACACTGATGTACTCGAGCGGGTCTACGGCAGCTCCATCCTTCCACACTTCAAAGTGCAGGTGAATGCCTGCAGAATTGCCCGCACCGCCAATTTTCGCAATGACCTCACCGCGTTTTACCACATCGTCCTTCTGGACGAGCAGACCGGAACAATTTGCATAGACTGTCTGCAATCCGTCGGCGTGTTTTATACGGATGTAACTGCCGTAGTCGGGAGAAGACCCGGTTTCCGATATCTTCCCGTCCAGCACCGCCAGCACGTTTTCGCTTTTTTTCACACTGATGTCGATCCCTTTATGAATTTTAACAATTCCTGTGATTTCATCGCTTCGATCGCCGAATAATGAGCCGACTGTACCTTCTACAGGCGTCAGCATGCCATCTTCAGCCGGCTGGAAATTCCCGCTGCTCGCCGCCAGGACGGAGGATTCAGGTTTGACAGTATCTGCCCCGGTATAGCCTACATCATTGCTTTTATCTTCAATTGAAGAGGACGCGGCTACCGTGCCGGGGTCGGTCTCTTCACTCGAAAGGCTTGCTGTATTGCCGCCGGTAATTTTGTCTTCACCGGCTGTACCGGCAGACATAGCAGCAGCCGAAGACTGCGGAGTTCCTGCATCCGGGGTGATACCCGAAGACGGCTTAATATCCGAGGGTGCTGTACTGTCCGGACCCGGAGCAGTGCTGTTGGTGTGACCGTTGTCCGGAACGGCAGTATTGCCGGTCGCAGACTGCTTGCCCGCACCTGATGGCATGATTTTCCCCCTTACGTCTGCGGCCAATTTATCAAAATAGGAAAATACACTTTTCAATTCAATGTTGTAGCTTAGAGCATATTTGATCTGATTTGTGACAAAATTTGTTGCAGTAAGGTTGATGCTTTTCGCAATTCCCACGATAACCAGCAGCAGCGCACATATTATCAGCTGCCGCATAATAATCAGCCGCAGGTTGCTGCCGCTGCCCGGCGCCTTTCTGTTCCGTCTGGACGAGACCGGACGTCTCGTATACCTGTGTCTGGCAATGGTCGGTTCCATATTCTCTCATCTCCCGTATTGCTTGTTCCATGCTAAATTATATTGTTGAGATGTTATATTTATGTATACAAAAAAACGGTGCATCCGCACCGTTTTATTTGAGTTCACGCCAGGAGAGATCTCCCCTCTCAAGGCCTTTTATAAGCATTTCCGCAGTAGCAATGTTTGTAGCAAACGGGATATTGTTCATGTCGCACAGTCTGAGCAGTGAATTGATGTCCGGTTCATATTCCCGCGCCGTAACCGGATCCCGGAGAAATATCACCAGATCTATTTCATTAAGGGATACCCGCGCAGCAATCTGCTGGGAGCCTCCCAGCGGTCCCGGGGAAAACTGGTACACAGGCAGTCCCGCACCTTCCATGATATAGGAACCGGTAGTGCCCGTTGCAAACAATGCATGCCGCTTTAATATGGCCTTATAGGCAATGCATAAATCTACAATCAATTCTTTCTTTTTGTCATGTGCTATCAGTGCAATATTCATAATCCCTGTCTAACCCTTATTTCCCACTGCTTTTTATGTTCCTTATCGGGATGTTGGCATAAAGCGCAGGCACAATACTTTCACCGTCATCGCTCTTTGTTTTTGTTAGCTGTATATCTAGAGCACTTTCATCAACATCCATGTAATTGGTTATAACTTTAATAATTTCGCTTTTCAGCATCTCCAAAAACTGGGGCGATACATTCGCCCGGTCATGGATCAGTACCAGTTTCAATCTTTCCTTGGCAACATCCTTGGAGTTTTTGGGTCTCCCGAACAATTTCCCTAAATCGAGCAGCATCTATATCCCTCCCTCTCAGTTCGCCTTCAGGCCGAATATTTTTTTGAGTTTCAACATGAAGCCCTGGTCTTCGTCAAGATTAAGGAACGGAACTTCCTGCCCCATGATTCTTTTGACGATGTTACGGTAAGCTTGTCCCGCAAGGGATTTATCATCGTTTATAGCAGGCTCGCCACGATTTGTCGATACGACGATTTTTTCATCATCCGGAACTACGCCGATCAGTCCAATCGCCAGTATGTCGATAATATCGTCAATGGACATCATGTCACCGCGCTTGACCATGTCGGAGCGCAGCCTGTTGATTAAAAGCTTGGGATTCCTGAGCTCATTCGCTTCCAGCAAACCGATGATCCTGTCGGCATCCCTGACGGCAGAAACTTCAGGGGTGGTAACGACTATGGCTCTGTCTGCACCTGCAATCGCATTTTTAAAGCCCTGTTCGATACCGGCTGGGCAATCTATCAATATGTAGTCGAACTCCTCCTTCAGCTCCTGGCAAAGCTTCATCATTTGCTGCGGATTTACAGCCGATTTGTCTCTGGTCTGTGCCGCAGGCAGCAGGTAGAGCCCTTCGTAGCGTTTGTCCTTGATAAGCGCCTGTTTCACCCGGCAAGAGCCTTCGACTACATCCACCAGATCATATACGATCCTGTTCTCCAAACCCATGACAACATCAAGGTTTCTGAGACCGATGTCTGTATCGACCAAAACGACCTTTTTGCCGGCATTTGCAAGTCCGGTGCCAATGTTGGCTGTCGTAGTAGTTTTGCCAACACCGCCCTTACCCGATGTTACAACTATGACTTCACTCATCCATATACCTCCTGTGAGCCTTTACCTGCAGGCCTTATGTAAAATATAATATTCTTTTCACCGCTTGTCAATTTCAGCAACCGCTCAGCTGCATGACGAACCGATATCACTACTTATATTGTGGTAGAAACCGCTCAATATATACCAGATCGTCCCTGACCACCGCAATTTCCGGTACAAGCATTGGCTTGCTCTCCTTTGTATCGGGTGGGCGCGTGATCACATCTGCAATGCGCAGCTGTGTAGGCTGCAGGCACAGGGCCGCAACAGCCGCTTCCTTGTTGCCGTCGGCACCGGCATGCACCATTCCCCGCAGCGAGCCCATGACAACTACATTGCCGGTGGCAAGCACTTCACCGCCGGGGTTGACATCTCCTATGATGACAAGATTTCCATCAAAGCTGACAAGCTGGCCGGATCGGACCGTGCCCTTGTAGAATTTTGTAATGCCCTCCTCCAGACCTTTAAAAAACATTTTTCTGATTTTAGGCTTTTCATACCCCTTGTCAACTTCTTCACGCTCACGCTCAGGCATTGTGGTATCTTCTTCAAAGCTTTTAATTTCCGCGTTGGTCTTATCAGACAACAAACGCGAGATGATTTGTTCCTGTTCTGCAGTCAGCTTTTTCCCACGGTATTTTACCGCCAGGCTTGCACCCTTGAAAAACCTGCCTGAAGACTCCAGCTTTTTTTCTATATGTTCATGCACCGTATCAAAATCGTCTTCTTCCCGCATGATCAATATCAAGCCGTTTACCGTAGCTTTAAAGCTGATGATGTTTTCCTCCATAGACATGACCCCCTGAATAAAGACGGATTTTACATAGATAATTATCACATTATTTATGCAAATAGACAAGCAAAAAATCGCGTCTTTTTTATTCGTTAAAAAGGGGCTCTTCTGATTTCAATGTTGCATTGTCCGAGTTCGCCTTTTTCAACCCGAAATATTCATCGATGATATCTCTTGCGATCGGTGCCACATTCGAACCCCAGGCGCCTTTTTCCACTACCACCGCGATGGCAATCTGCGGGTTTTCGGCCGGGGCATAGCATACGAACAGCGCATTAGGGGAGCGTGTCGCCTGGCTGGAGGTCTGCGCAGTACCGGTCTTGCCGGCAACCTCAAAGGGCAGCCCCTTAAAGTAATTCATCGCAGTTCCGTCAACAGACTGGGTAACGGCAACCATACCTTCCTTGACAGCATTTATGGTAGACTGTTTTACAGGGATTTGTTCATAAGTAGGTTTTGTTTCATTGACGACAGAACCGTCATATTTTATAACCCTTTTAATAATGTAAGGCTGATACTTTTTCCCGCCGTTTGCAAGGGCGCTGATATAGCTGGCCATCTGCAGCGGTGTAAAGGCGTTGTCAAACTGGCCGATGGAGACCTGTGCGGTATCCGCGGGCCTCCATATATCATTCCGAAGCTCCTTCTTCAGATCAACGGAGGACATGTATCCCTCAGCTTCACTGGGAAGGTCAATACCGGTTTTCTTTCCAAGGCCGAAATAATCTGCCCAGACATTCAGTGTATCGATCTTGGTTTTGTAACCCAGGTCATAAAAATAAATGTTGCAGGAGGTCTCCAG
>JAEZMC010000061.1 GCA_023435805.1 Bacillota bacterium
TTCGATGTGCTGCGTGATTATTACAACGACAGTTCATTGTCAGACCGTGAGCTGTACGATAAATTTATCGAATTGAAGAAAAGTTATGTCAACGCACTGCAAACACTGTACAACACCAATTACATCAGTGATGGAAAAATGTCCCCGGAGACAGCAATGCAGATTTATTACGAAGGTGCCGAAACACTGTTCGGGCAGGAAGGCAGTACGGTCAACCTGTATAATATCGCCCGGTACGAAGGGCTGTACAATGATGAACAGACTCACCTGGACCTGATCCTTCCGGTCCGGTCCAACTACTCCGTTATCACCATAAAATTCACCATTCCGCGCAGCAAGCTCGTAACAGCCGCCTCAGGCAGTATCGCAGATATGCTTTCCGGCATCCGTTTTGACGGTCTGTCCGAACAGCTAAGCCGCCGTCTGTTCTCAATGACAAAACTCTTTTGGAAAAAGCACAGCAGGGTATATTCCCTGCATCTCAGCAGAAACATCCAACATATGTGCAAATGACCAATTTGACCGCCGGGTTTTCTCTTTCATTACCAGAAAGCTACATCCCCTTTGTGCAGAATAATCTCGGAGGCGTATTCAGCTACGAAAGCTACAAGATAAACCCCAATCAGATATTCTCCGTTTCTTCCGAGCCATTGCGGGGCAACGGCGCGGAGGATGCCATCATACGCTTTAAGGCGGCAGCCCCCTCATCCCTGAAGGTATTGGAAAGCGGTTCCAGGCTCCTGGGCGGCAACTTCTATACCTATCTGAACTACAGTATCGATGAAAATGGGGTAAGGCAGTATTTTTACAATTATTACGTTCAAAATGAAAGCAGGCTGTACAAGCTTCAGCTTCAGAGCGCCATTGCCGAACCGGGGGAAATTGTTGCAGAGCAGTTTGAAAGGATCCTTATAGAATTCAGCCTGCAAGTCTCCGCTGCCGACCCCTCCGGCCAGGACAAACAGGACGTGAAGGATCTCCAGGCCGCACAAAATGTACAGTCCGAGCAGCCAGCCACGGTCAAGTATTTGAACAGCGATGAAGGCTACAGCTTCAAGTATCCGAAGGACTGGCAGCTGGAGGATATCTCCAGGGATATTGCTTACGACCGGCTCCGCCTGGTTCTGCCGGGTCTTTCCGGCGCACTCGAGGTCACCGTACAAGAGAGTGAATTGAAGCACATTGTTACCTTCAACGATATTAAAAAGAGTGTCAACAGCAAGTCCGCCATCAGCTGGCCGGATCTTGACATCAATTACAATCCCCCGTTTGCGGATAAAACATCAAAGCTGCTTATCTCGGATTATTCCGTGGAAGGTGCGGTCTCAACCGTTTACCGGCTTAGTGCCTTCATTGACGAAAATGGCAGGAATCGGCTGTGCTATTCCGTCGATATCATAAAAGGCCGAAAGGTATACTCCATGTTCATCACGGCCGGCGAGTACAGAACCGTTTCGGGACGCTTTATCAACGAGCAGGTGAATGAGCTGGTCAATACCGTCGCGTCCTCCTTCCGGCTGGAAAGTACGCCTGATACGGAAGCCCGGCGGATTTCAGGAGAGACACGGAACAGGAAGCTGGTTTTTGTTGAGGATTACCTGAAGCAGTTGATCGACCCGAATCTGGTCATTACCTCCGTACAGGAAATTCAACCTGACAAAACCTTCTTTGTCACTGTAGGCAACACCGGAGAAAGCGGCTTTTACAAAATCAGGCTGGATTACCCCAAAAGACAGGTGGAAGTAGTCGAGAGCGTCCTCAAGCGCAATATCCTTCATAATGAGATCGCCCGGCTGAAACAGGAGCACAGAGGTAAGATCATTACCAGTGCCGTACAGAACGAAGGCAACATGACCATTATGATATCAAGCCGCGAGAACATGATATCAGCCCGTGTTTCCAGGACTTACCGGGTGGATGTTTCCTTCGCCGGCGGCAAAGTAACCTGGAAATCCGTAAGACTTGCTCATCAGGAAGACTATATGTGGGAATGCAGCCTGTATGTCCAGTCACTGCTTACGCCTGACACCGGCGTATATTTCGCGGACCCGTCCGTATTTAAAAACCTGGAAACATACAGGCAAAAGAATTTGAAATACCCGCTGCTGACTTATGTGCAATCTGCAGGCACCGCGGGCTTTCTTACGCTCTCCATGGATCCGGCCACCAGCCTTTATTCCGCCGATAGCGGCATTATCCCGCTGCAGCAGGTCATCGACAGCGTCCGGGTACGGTACGGCATCGGGAAAACGAATTCCCCGAACGGCATGTACAGCTTTGACCCCGCATCCTTTACCCTGTCCCTGTTCACAGGCGGCAGCATCGATAACGAAGCAGACACCCTAAAATTTAAGATCCTGTATAATGTAGAAAAAGGAAGGCTGGATTTCGAGAAAATAAATTAATGAAAAATAACAAACAACCGGCTTGTATTGATTTTACAAGCCGGTTGTTTCAGATGACGGGTTATTCCCGTTGGATCAGCTTTTCTCCTGCGCCAGGTATGCATTGATGAATTTATCCAGATCCCCGTCCATAACCGCATCGACGTCACCCATTTCATAATTGGTGCGATGGTCCTTTACCAGCGTGTACGGGCAGAATACATAGGACCGTATCTGGCTTCCCCAGGCTATGTCCATCTGAATTCCCTTCAGATCCTCGATCTTTTCTTTATGCTCCCGCTCCTTGAGGTCCATCAGCTTTGCCTTCAGCATCCTCATGGCGGTATCGCGGTTCTGGAACTGCGACCTCTCTGTCTGGCACGATACGACTACGCCCGTAGGAATATGGGTAATCCTTATGGCCGATTCCGTCTTGTTGATGTGCTGTCCTCCTGCGCCGCTTGCTCTGTAGGTATCCACCCGCAGGTCCTCCGGATTGATATCCACCTGGATGTCTTCATCCAGCTCGGGCATGACCTCCGCCGAAGCAAAGGAGGTATGTCTTCTCCCGGAGGCATCGAAGGGTGATATCCTGACCAGCCTGTGTACACCCTTTTCCGATTTGAGATAGCCGTATGCGTTTTCACCTATAATATTGATGGTGACGCTCTTGATGCCGGCTTCATCACCGTCAAGGTAATCCAGTATTTTTACCGTGTAATCATGTTTTTCAGCCCAGCGCGTGTACATCCTCAACAGCATCTGCACCCAATCCTGCGCTTCCGTACCGCCGGCTCCGGCATGCAGTGACAGTATGGCATTGTTTTTGTCATAAGGCCCGTTCAGCAGTGTTTCAAGCCTCAGCTTTTCGACCGTCTCCTTGAGCGTATCCAGTCCTTCGCGTATTTCCGGTATCACACCGGCATCCTGCTCTTCCATTCCAAGCTCGTTGAGCGTTTTGAGATCTTCCCAGTCCGCCTGGATTTTCTCATATTTCTCAACCTTGGTTTTTAATCCTTTTGTCTTTTGAAGTACCTTCTGGGAATTTTCCAAATCATCCCAGAACCCCGGCTCCGCCGCTTTATGCTCCAACTCTTCGATCTCGCCTTTCAATCTGGCGATGTCAAAGTGAAGCCCCCATTTCGACGATCGCATTGCCCAGGTTCTCAATTTCCAGTTTAAATTGTTCCAGTTCAAGCATCTTAATCAACTCCGTTCAACAGACCGGCTTTTGCAGAACATTTCAAAAGCCTTGGTTGGTATATTTGCAGCTTGCGCCTTACGGCGCAAGTTTCAGCCCTTACTCGTTATTTCATACGTAAATATGATGGCTTCGGCAATGGATTTCATGGACATCCTGCTATCCATGCTTTTCTTCCTGATACGATCATAGGCCTCTTTTTCGTTCAACCCGTCACGCTCCATCAGGATCCATTTGGCGCGTTCAACCAGTTTTCTGCTCTCATAGTTGTCGGTCATGGCCTTCAGCTTCACATCCAGCCCAAATACCCTTTTATAATTGATCAACGCCATTTCCACAGTCTGCAGGAATATATCCCTGTTCAACGGCTTTGGGCAATAGCTGATGGCATTGGCTTTCTCAATCATCGACAAGATGCCGGAATCCCTGTATTCGCCGATCAATATGCAAGCACACAGCATTTCATCGTCAATGGTTTCAAGTATATGGCGTGCATCGCTTTGCTGGATTCCAATATCCACTACGATGAAATCAGGGTGATAGCTCCTGACAAGCCTCATCAACGAGACGGCGTCGCTGCAGTTGGCCAAATATGCGTAGCCGTTTGGATTTAAAATATTACGAACGGCTATCTGTAAAGGATTCTCTATTGCTGCCACTATGTATTTTTCACCTGCCATGAACTCTTAACCCGCCTTTCCAATAAATAATATACCAAATAATAGGCCTAAAGGAAAGGCAAATTTATAACAGGCTTAAACAAGCTGCAGCTTAAAATGCATACAGGAGAATCAGTATAAAACGGCGGCCCCGGCAGGTCCGATTTCAACACTGTCACATAGTGTGCCCGAAAGGATGTCCGTATATTTTCCGTCAAGCTCCAGCTTTACCGCATCGGTCCGATGGTTAATAATGAAATAGTAGTCCCGTTCCTCCGTGCGCCTGCGCGCAACCTCAACACCCTCCTGTGTAATGCCCAGCAGCGGACGGAGCCCTTTATCGCTGCATATCCCGTCAAACAATCTGCTCAGCAGCCTGTTGTCGGCTTCGGTGCCGATATAGTAAGCATACCCTTCTCCGAAACGGTTTCTGGTGACTGCCGTTTTCCCTGCATAATAATCATCCATATAAGTTGCCAGTGTTTCAGCCGTTACCGTTTTTATTACATCATACCATACGGATCCGCCAAATTCCTCTCCGGTTTTATCAAGCCTTACGACGGTTGTTTCAACGTCCCGCAGTATACCGTATTCCTCCACGGTAATTCCCAGCAGCTCGCTGAACCGGCCTGGAAGCGGCAGCGGGACCATGCGGTTGTCAGTGTACTTGGCACCCGTTCTGTAATCCAGTACGACCGTCCCTCCGCGCTTTACGAATTCCTGAATTTTTTCCCGGAAACCATCCTCAGCCATGATGAGGTTTGGTATGATCAATACCTTGTACCGGTCGAGACAGCTGTTGAAGGAAATGATGTCTACCGGTATGTTGTGATCGTAGAAATATTGGTAATAGGTAGAAAAATGCCGGGTATAGGTATAATCCTTCACATGTGGCTGTATTTCAAACACCCATTCCAGTTCATAGGAATATAGCATGGCGACCTCGGCGCCGCTTGTGCTGTTTTCAACAAGCCCGTGCAGTTTGGTCAATTCCAAACCGGTGCGTTTTACTTCATCATACCTTCTGTTCGGAAGGCCGCTGTGGTCCAATATACCATGCCAGTATTCCTCCAGGCCGAATATACAGGTCCTCCAGCGGAAATAGACAATGCAGTCCGCACCTCGGGAAACCGCCTGGTAGGTCCATTTCCTGAGTTCGCCCGGCCTGGGCGTCTTGCGCATGATGTTCCCTCCTGGCGTTCCGCTTTGAAGCTCCAGTATCCAGTAATTCGCCTCTCCCAGCCCGCGCATCAGATCGAACTGGAATGCGCACTCACACGGATCCGGAGGGATGGAAGCCAGGTTGTTCGGATAAATGTCGAAGGCCGAGACATCCAATTCGGCGGCCATTTTAAAATAATCCAGCTGTACAAACTGTTCCATCATATTGGTCGTGACCTTTTGTCCCGGTGCATTTTCCTTTATGATATCGCGCTGCAGCTTGAGAAAATTCAACACCGAATCAGAGGAAAACCTCCTGAAATCCAGCTCCAGCCCGGGGTTGTGCAATGTAATGGGACCATAGCCAGGCAGGATGATCTCCTCCCAGCTCCCGTACAATTGGTTTGAAAAAACCGTGCCCCATCTCTCGTTCAGTTCACTGACGGACCCGTACCTTTTTCTCAGCCAGACCTGAAACTCCTTGCGGCAGTTTGGACAGAAACACCGGACGGTGTCAACGCAGCCAAGCTCGTTATCAATCTGCCACCCGATGACATTCTCGTTTCGGCCGTACCGCTGAGCCATTTTACGGGTGATCTCTGCGGCATGGTGGAGGAAATTGCGATTGTTGTAGCAATAGTATCTTCTATGTCCGTAACCCTTCTTATGACCCTTGTAGTCTTCGGGATAGATATCGGGATGCTTGTCCATCAACCACTTCGGAGGGGCTGCGGTGGGCGTGCCTAGGATTACCCGGATCCCGCCGGCGGCCAAAAGGTCTATTGCGCGGTCAAGCCAGCCGAAATCATATTCACCCTCGAAGGGCTCCATTTTTGTCCAGGCAAATTCAGCAAGACGGACAACATTGAAGCCGGCCTCCTTCATCATTTTCACATCCGTTTCCCAGCGTTCCTCCTGCCAGTGCTCCGGATAATAGGCTGCGCCAAAATACATATCTATCTCTCCTCGTTTTGATTTTTTAATTTCTGTAATAGAAGTTTACTTTTTACCGAGCTTATCCTTGTATTCGGATGGTGTCATGCCATAGTACTTTTTAAATGCTTCGCTGAAATATCTGGGATTCTTGTAGCCGAAGGTGCCGGCGATTTCATAGGTTTTAAAGGAATGGTCGCTCAGCTTTCTGGCGGCGTACTCCATTCTGATACGCGTGAGATAGTCACTGAAATTTTCACCGGTTTTGCTCTTAAACAGCGCGCTGAAATAGGTAGGGCTCATATATACCTTGCCTGCTACTCTGGCGAGACTCAAATCCTCCGAAAAATTGGCGTCGATGTAGTTTTTTGCTTCCTGTATCACATCGATTTCCCTTGCCTTCCTTTTTTCCGAAACATACCTTGTCACATCCGAGAGGATGCTGTGCAGCCAGTCATAGAGCTCCGAAACGGTTCTGCCACGGTTCTGTGGATTTTCTGCCATAATGGTATACGGAAGAATACTTTCCGGGTTTTCACCGAATCCCTTGAGGCTTCGCCGCAGCTGCACCAGAAATTCAATACAGTAGTTATATACGGTGGTGAGATCATTGCCGGCTGCCTCCTGAAAGGCCTTGACCAGGTACGCCGTTAATTCCGCCGGGTCTGCGCTCATATCGAATACGACGGCATCTATGGTCTTTTTTTCCGCCTCCAGAGGATATTCACGGCTGTATTCCTGCTGGGCCATAAAGTTGTTGATATGTATTATGCCGCCCTGTCCCAGCGTATATCGGAATTTCAACGCATAATTCGCTTCATTGAAGGCCTTGCCAATGGAGCCGATACTGGTATAAAGCCTGCTGATACCTATACTGGTGGCAGCTTTCAGATGTAATGACAGGTTATCCTTGACTGCCGACGCTGCATCAAATATTTCCTTCACCGGCAGGCTGTCACTATCCAGAACAAGCAGAATAAACAGCAGATCCCCCGAGCCTGCAAGGTAGGATCTGAATTTATTCCCCATGGTTTCAACGGCAATGTTTCCGGCTGCAAACTTAAGCAGTACCTGGTCTTTTTTGTCGGAAAAGATTTCGTTGCTGCCAAGATTGTCAATGCTTAACGCCAGCACCAGATACCCGCTTCCGGTCAGATCCATGTCCAGGAATTCCGCTTTTCTGACAATATCGTCCCCGTCCGGAACTTCATCCCGCAGAACGTCCAGCAGGAACTTCTGCTTCAGCAGCGGCATGCTTTCATGCAGCTGGGCCTTCAGCAGGGTAAGCCTGTCCTGGAACGACCTTTCCTCCACAATCATATCCGATACTTTTTTCAGCACTTCCAGCAGCTTCTGCCTTGTCACGGGCTTCAGAAGATATTCGACAACGCCGTGCCTGAAAGCTTCACGGGCGTATTCAAATTCATCGTAACCGCTTAATACGATCAGCTTGACATCCAACCCGGTCTCCGAAATGCTTTTAATCAGATCAATACCGCTGACGTCGGGCATATGCAGGTCGGTGATGATAATATCCGGCCGGTCCCGTTCGGCAAGCCGGGCTGCATCCGCGGCATTGTCAGCAGTGCCGGAAATGACAAACCCCGCTTCCTCCCAGTTGATCAACTTCATAAGTCCTTTTGTGATGATCGTTTCATCATCGACAAGCATCACTTTGAGCACGGATCAGACCTCCTCCTTCCACGGAAGACGTATTCTGACAGTTGTACCGGCATCGGGGCTGCTGAAAACCTCCAGACCGTATTTCATACCGAAATATAGTTTGATGCGGCTGTTTACATTGCTGAGGCCTATGCTCCCGGAGCTGTCCTCCCCTTCCTTCTCAACTACCGCAAGCTCTCTCGACAAATCGGCAAGCCGTTCTTCCGTCATTCCTTTTCCATTGTCCGTTACTACAAGCAGTAAATCACTTTCGTGTTCCTGTGCCGTAATTGTCACAACCCCTTTTTTCATGCTGCCCTTAATGCCATGCTTGAATGCATTTTCAACGATGGGCTGCACCACCAGTTTCAATATTCTCACCTTCATGATTTCTTCAGGCAAATTGATATCGAGTTCGATTTTTTTATCATATTTCATATTGATAATGTCAATATAATGTATGGCATGGTTCATTTCATCTTCGACGGTGACAATCTCCCGGCCCCTGCTGATACTGTACCGAAGCAGCGACGAAAGCGAGGTCAGCATTTCCGCAAGCGGCTCATTGTCATTGATAACGGCATGCATTCTGATCGCATCCAGTGAATTATACAGAAAATGCGGATTGATCTGGCTCTGCAGCGCATTCAGCTCCGCTTCCCGTTTTTTGATCTGGTAGGTCTGCATTTTGATTTTACTTTCATAGACTTCATTGATCAGTTCATTTAAATTGGCCGCCATTTTGTTAAAGCTCTCGCCGAGCTCCGCTATTTCATCTCCGCCCGATATCTCCACCCTGTCGTTGAAATCGCCCATGGATACCTTATTTGTCTTTTCCACCAGCCTTTTCAATCTGTCGGTGATCCTTGTCGAAAAGAGGAACACAAAGAAGATCATAACCAGCAGGACAAGCGAGCAGATCATCAAGCCGAAGTCCCTGGCTTTGTGC
>JAEZMC010000085.1 GCA_023435805.1 Bacillota bacterium
GAAGGAGACCATTGTCGACATCCTCATGCACAGCAGCAGTATTGAAAATAACTATTTTGACAACAGACGTGAAAAAAGTAATAGAAAAACCGGTATCGTTATTCTGACAGGAGATAAAAGCCTGGCAGGCGGATACAATCACAATGTTATCAAAATGGCGGAAAATTTGATCAATAAATCAGAAAATCCAGTTTTGTTCGTTGCAGGGCATGTGGGCAGGAACTACTTCCTTCGTAAGCATTACAACGTTTACCGGGATTTTGACTATCCGGTTCAAAACCCGAACATATTCCGGGCGAGGGAAATCGCTGAGATCATCCTGGATCTGTTCACAACCGGTGAACTGGATGAGGTATATATGGTTTATACAAACATGGTCTCCGCCATCAAGCTTGTACCGGAGACTTTGAAGCTGCTGCCCCTTAACCTGGAAACACTCAAGGAAGACATCGGCTTTAATGACAGCGCTTCGACGGAAATAGATGACATGATCAACTATGAGCCTTCACCCAAGGCGGTTTTTGACGTATTGATACCGAAATATGTCAAGGGCATCGTGTATGGGGCGTTTGTTGAGGCGTTTACCAGCGAGCAGAGCGCCAGAATGACGGCAATGGACAATGCTACCGCCAATGCGGACGACATGCTGCATTCGTTGAATTTGTATTATAACAGAGCAAGACAGGCGGCAATCACACAGGAGATTTCTGAAATAGTCGGCGGCGCGTCGGCAATGCAATAAAATAAAATTTATCTTTGAAAAGAACGCAGTATGCTTTTCAAAACGAGGAGTGAGGGATTTATGGCTGAGAATACAGGCCGTATAGTTCAGGTAATCGGCCCGGTTATCGACATTAGATTTGAAAACGGTGAGCTTCCGAAAATCTATAACGCAATCGAAATTGACAATAAAGGCACCCGTATCGTTGCTGAAGTCATGCAGCACCTGGGCAACCAGACCGTCCGGTGTGTATCCATGTCCTCCACCGAAGGCCTCGTAAGAGATATGGCCGCTTTGGACACAGGGGACCCCATCAAGGTGCCTGTTGGCAAGGAAACACTCAGCAGGGTGCTAAATGTTCTGGGAGAGCCGATCGACAAAATGGGTGCTGTGGAAGCAGCCGAATATTGGCCCATACACAGACCCGCACCTGGCTTCGATGAACAGCTCCCTGCTACGGAAGTGCTCGAAACCGGCATCAAGGTCATCGATTTGCTCGCCCCTTACGCAAAAGGCGGCAAAATCGGCCTATTCGGCGGTGCAGGCGTGGGCAAGACTGTTTTGATCCAGGAGCTGATCCGCAATATTGCCACCGAACACGGCGGCTATTCCGTATTTACCGGGGTAGGTGAGCGTTCCAGGGAAGGCAACGACCTGTGGCATGAAATGCGTGATTCGGGTGTTATCGAGAAGACTGCATTGGTGTTCGGCCAAATGAACGAACCGCCAGGATCCAGAATGCGGGTCGGCCTGACAGGCCTTACCATCGCCGAATATTTTAGAGATAAGCTCGGACAGGATGTGCTCCTGTTCATTGATAACATTTTCAGATTCATTCAGGCCGGTTCCGAAGTGTCTGCCCTGCTGGGCAGGGTGCCGTCGGCAGTTGGCTATCAGCCCACACTTGCCACGGATGTCGGCGTTCTGCAGGAGAGGATCACCTCCACCAAAAAGGGGTCCATTACCTCGGTACAGGCGATATATGTACCTGCCGACGACCTGACAGACCCTGCGCCCGCCACGACCTTTGCACATCTTGATGCGACTACGGTTCTTTCCAGGGCTATCGTCGAGGAAGGTATCTACCCGGCCGTTGACCCGCTGGATTCCTCTTCACGCATACTGGATCCCAGGGTTGTCGGAGAAGAGCATTACAATGTCGCCCGCCGCGTTCAGGAAGTACTGCAGAGATACAAGGAACTACAGGACATTATTGCCATCCTTGGTATGGATGAATTAACCGAGGAGGACAAACAGATCGTGTACAGGGCGAGAAAAATCAAACGGTATTTGTCTCAGCCGTTTTTCGTAGCCACGAACTTTACCGGATATGAAGGAAAGTATGTGCCCATCAAGGATACCATCCGCGGCTTTAAGGAAATCGTCGACGGAAAAATGGACAACATACCGGAAGCTGCCTTTTTCATGAAGGGTACTATAGAAGAAGTATATGAAGCGGCCGAAAGCATGTAGGGGGTGTTTGAATGGCAAGCACATTTTATCTGGAAATCGTCACCCCTGATAGAAAGTTCTTCTCCGGTGAAGTAGAAATGCTTATCGTAAAAACCCCCGAAGGAGAAATGGGTGTATTGGCCGGGCACATGCCGATGGTTGTAGCCATAGCGATCGGTCCCATCCGGATCAAAATGGATGGCGAATGGCTGGAAGCATTTCTATCAGAAGGTTTTATGCAAGTCATGCAGGAAAAGACCATTGTTCTGGCCGACACGGCCGAATGGCCCAATGAGATTGATATCAACAGGGCAAAAGCGGCGGAGGAAAGAGCACGAGAGCGTCTGCAATGCCAGCTGAGCCGCATCGAATATATGCGTTCACAAGCTGCATTACAGAGGGCTCTTTCCAGGTTGAAAGTGTCAAGAGTGATCAAGTAAAACAGCCCCGGTGTTCAGTATATCTGAGTACCGGGGCTTTCTTCATTATTGCTTATGTATATGGGTATGCAGGTGCTCCATGCAGTATTCATAGTCTCCCTTGCAGTCGACGCAATACCTGAATTCAAGGTTTTTGTCATCCTTTTCAGTTTTCCCGCAGACGGTGCACCTGTGTATGATCACGTCCCTCGGAATTTTTGCTTCAAAGCTCCTTCGGTTGTTGTATACCTTCCTGCCGGTTGCAAGCCGGATGATGATATCCTTTCCGAAGAACAACAGGAAGTTGACTACGGAGCCGAGGACCGTGATCAGCCCGAAATATGGAGCGCTGTAAATGATGTAAACCAGGTAGGCCGCATAGAACCATGATAGGTATTTCATTTTTAGCGGAATGAAAAAAAACAGCATGATCTGGTAATTGGGGAACAGGTACGAAAAAGCAAACAGCAGCGACAGGTTCAGGAACAGTGCGGAACCTGCTCCGCCCAGAAAAGCCGCACCGATTGCCCCGAGAACGCCTATCAGATAATATACGGTAAACTTGAAGGAACCCCATTCATGTTCGAGTGTATTGCCGATCATATAGTAAAAGTATAATATGAAAAACAACCAGATAATCGAGGATGATGGCGGTATGAACAAAAACGTTATCAACCTCCAGACCTCTCCCTGCATAACCAGCGACGGAACCAGTATCAGTTTTGATATAAACAGGTTTTCTCTGTCCACATAGGACAGAAGGAACACAATACCGTTCAGCACGGTAATGTACAGCATCAGATTGCTGATTCCGAACCTCCTGAATTTTTTCTCCAATTTGTCAAGAACGCTCAATCGCGTCACCCTTTCCGATCATACAGATACTTGCAGATTTCGATGTATTGTATTTTATTATATATTATATCCTTATTGCTGCGGTTCATAAAGCATTAAATCTTCATAATTGCATATACAGTTATAAAGGGTTTTTTCACAGTGCCGGATACCGTTCCGCTTGCGGTGTTTACGCAAGGCATGAATGGACTAAAGTCATCCCTGCCGATGAATTGTTCCGCCCTCTTGGCGATGAGATCCGGATTGCCGGCGGGTAATGCGGGACTATGCTATAAGAAATCACAGTTTTAGTTATAAAATATATTACATATTATTGTAATATATAGTAAAATAAAAGCATAATTTGAGAGAAGGGGTGCTTTATGTTTATACGAGCAGAGTTAAAGCAACTGGCAAAAGATCAGCTCAGAGGCCGTTGGGGCGGAGCTGTAGGAGCATTCTTACTGGTTGCCCTGGTGATCATGGTTGTTTCAATGGTAACTTACTTTTTCCCATTCGGCGGTATCATTTCATTGATACTAACCGGCCCGCTGACAGCAGGACTCATTATCTACTGCATGGCGCTGGTCAATACCCGTGACAAGCTGGATGTGGCAATCGCATTCAGAGGTTTCAACATTTTTGCGCCTGCAACCACTACATACCTGTGGCAGCTTCTGTGGACATTTTTGTGGTCCCTGCTTTTCGCCATTCCCGGAATCATAAAATACCTGGCATATTCACAGTGTATGTTCATCATCGCCGACAACCCCAACATCGGCGCTAAACAGGCTATGAAGATCAGCATGCGGATGACACAGGGCTACAAGTGGAAAATATTCGTCCTGGGTCTCAGCTTTATCGGCTGGGCATTGCTTTGCATTCCCACCCTGTACATCGGTTATCTCTGGCTGATGCCATATATGCAGGTTACCTTCACCAATCTGTATTATAAGCTCAAGGAGCTGAGTATCGAAAGCGGAGCCTGTCAGGCAGCGGAATTCGAGGTTTGATACAGATTCTGGCCGGGACGGTTAGTTGGCGTAAATAGCAGGACGCACCTGTGAGAATCAATCACAGGTGCTCTTTGTTGTATATACCTTTTCAATTGCCCTGACTGCGATTACTCACACAATGACCTTTTCCATGAAGCATACGTCAAACGGCAGATGTTTAAAGGTTCTTACTCCAGTTTCCACAAAGCCGTAATCTGTATACCAATCCTTCAACACTTTATTTTCATTGATGATCCCAATCGATATTTTCCTGCCATTGTTTGTTCTGACATAATCGGATACAAAGTCCATCAGCTTTCTTCCATAACCTCTATGCCTGTACTCCGGCAGAACAGCCAGCCTTTCCATGTAGAAAACACCGTCGTCCGCCTTTTCGGCCGCAACAAACCCGACACATACCGCGCCTTCATATGCCCCAAACAGGGAAATACCCTTTTCCAGCATTTTAACCAGAGCATCCGCACCGGCAAATGCCGGATTCGTTGGAGCATTTTCACGTGTAATGTTGAATTCCTCGGCAACAGTTATGAAGGAATTGCGTATGACTTGTGCGCATTCATCGAACCCATCAGTTATTTTTCGAATTTCAAATCCGGACATCATAAACCTCACATCCCTTTTCCCTGCAATGCGTATAGCTTTTCGCCCATCAGCCCAACCTCAATTCAATACGAAAAGTAACCCTATTCTATCACAAGCATATTATTTGTTCCACATCCGCGGAAATCAGG
>JAEZMC010000123.1 GCA_023435805.1 Bacillota bacterium
GGAGCGGCAAAGAACCGGTAATCCTCCATGTCAGCCAGCTGCCAGACCACGTTGTCACCCACCCGGATGGAGTCCACCACCCGGTCCAGCCCTTCCACACCGGAATATATCCTGTCAAAAGCAATCACTGTCCCACTCTCCCTTTTACTCGCAGAGCCATTCCACATTTGCCCTGTGGCCCTCCGCACACTCTCCGGTCTCAAACTCCGCGGTATCACCGGACAAAACCTTCTTAACATAGTCCAGGTTGTGCAGGATCAGGCTTTTGTCCTCACAACCCGTATGACCGCCGATCGCAGTCTGAAATTCCATATCCAGATAGCCTTCCAGGGTATGGACATATTCCTTGAGATTCTTCGACGAAAAGGATGGCACAGGCCGTTCCAGGTTGTCCCCTGCAAACAGTACCCTGTCCCGGATGTCCAGCACGGATAGCTCATCCACCGTATGGCCCGGGGTATGGTAGATTAAAATGTTGTCGTCTTCAAAGCATATTCTGTCTGTGAAAGTAAAATTGGGGAATGTTAAACAAACATCCCCCTTTTTATATTGCGCGTATTTTTCAAGCTCTGCCAGTCCATTTTGCCGCATGTGTTCCCCGCATGCCGCATGGGAAATGATAAGCGAGGTGGAATACAGGCTGTTCCCCCAAACATGGTCCCAGTGGCTGTGGCTGTTTACAACAATTACATCCATAGCGCCCTGCGGAGACATGATATATTCATTGATCTGCTGCATAACATCAGGCCCGAGATATGTATCTATGATGTAGCAGCGCTTTTTCCCCCTTATCACATAAACATTGGTTGCGATGCCAAGGTCGTGAAATGTAAAGAGAATACCTCTGCTTCCGACATGCTTTATATCCATACAAATGCTCCCGTGTTACTTTATTTCCACTACTGTCGTTTCATACCCGCCCTCGTTCACTTTGAAACTATCGGATGAACCGGTGATGAATGCTTTCAAGAACATAGGCTTCCCCTTGAAGCTGTCCAGCAAAGCCTTCTCTGCATCCGAAGTAAATTCCACGGATTTTCCCGGTTCAATGACGGTTTCCGTAAGCGCCATGATGAATAATTTGTCCGCAGACCATCTGTAAAGCGACTCTCTTCCGGAGTCCAGCAGTTCAAAGTCAAATTTCTGTCCGGAGCTGTGTTTGATCACAACCCGTGAATCCGTCAGGTTGGTCACCGTCAGACTCATTTTAAGTACACCGTTTTTCAAAATAGCGGCCGGTGTCACCAGCACCTTGGAATCTTCCTTTTCCAGAAGCCTCAGCAGCCTGTCTGTGACGGTTGCCGCCTGTGCCCTGGTAGCAAGGTCTACGGGGTAGAACCTTTGGTTTGCAGGCCTTTTGATGAGCCCATCATGCTCTGCGCGCGCAATATCGCCGCTGAATGCCGGATCAATGCTGCTCTGATCAGCAAATGCTATGACCGATAATTTAATCTGTGCAAAGCTGTCGCCCATTTTATACCTGTAGGCGTTCATCAAAATATGCACCATTTCTTGCCTGGTCAGTGCGCTTTCAGGCTTGAAGGTATCCTTCCAGTCAATGATACCGACTGATGCCAGGTCATACAGAGCGGCTGCGAATACAGCATCATTGCTTACATCACTGAAAAACTCACCGATATCGGGAGCTTTTACATACATAATTTCAATTCCCAGCGCTTTATGCAGCATCAATGCAAATTCACTTCTGGTTATTGCCTTATCCGGAAGGAATTTGCCTTTATCGGCCGCAAACTGCTCCCGGTCGGCCACCCTGTTAATAGAGTCCTTTGCCCAGTGTTTTGCAATATCGGCAAATCTGTCGGCTGTGATACCTCCCGCCGTAATACCGTTATTGGCATCCGCTTCTGATCCACCTTGTGCAAATGCAAACGACCCGGCGGTTAGCAGCGATAAAATCAACGTAAAGGTTAGTAACAATTTCTTCATAGAATCTCCTCCATTTCATATATATGTTATATACTTATAGACTTCTGTATATGAAATTCGTTCCATTTCAATTGTTACATCTTTGTTTCATTTGTCGAATGCATGAGCGCTAAGCTTCGTCCTCTATGCCAGTGCCTGCAATACCTTTTTCATGGTATCCACAACATAAGAGATATCCGCGCCCGATATCCAGTAATTCGTCACAAAACGCATGATTCCGTTTTCCGGCGGGTTGATGATGACGCCTCTGTCCGCCATTGCCTTCACAAAGGCATGCGTATCCAGTCCGGGATAATCCATTTCAAAAAACACCATGTTGATCTGAACGCTTTCCGGATCCACGCTGATTCCAGCTATTTGAGAAAGCTCCGCCGCAAGGAAGCGCGCCTGTTTATGATCCTCTTCAAGCCTGCCGGTCATTTTTTCAAGCGCGATCAGGCCGGCGGCAGCAAGAAATCCTGCCTGACGAAGGCCGCCGCCCATCAGCTTCCTGCCTTTTCTTGCCCGGGCAATAAATTCGCCGCTTCCGGCAAGTATGGACCCGACCGGCGCACAAAGGCCCTTGGACAGGCAGAACATGACAGAGCTGCAGAATCGGGTTATTTCGCTCGCCTGTACCTTCAGAAAGGCCGCTGCGTTAAAAAGCCTGGCGCCATCCAGGTGGACCGGTATTTTATGTTTTTGAGCCATTTCATAAATTGCCTGCATATTTTCAAGCGGTACAACCCTGCCGTTGGAATGGGCATTTTCCATGCATATCAGCCCTGTTTCCGGCATATGGATGTCCTCTCCCCTGATCCGGGACTCGATTTCCGAAGGATCCAGCCGGCCGTGCGTTCCCTTCAAAGTCCTCAGCTGCACTCCGGCAATGACAGCCGCGGCGCCTACTTCATGCTGAACGATGTGGCAATCCTCGCCCAGGATGACCTCCGAACCCCTCCTGCAGTGTGTGAACAGCGCCAGCTGGTTTCCAAAGGTTCCGCTGGGTACGAAAAGCGCCGCCTCCTTGCCAACCATTCCCGCTGCAAGCTCCTCCAGCTTGTTTACGGTTGGATCGTCTCCATAGACATCATCGCCTACTTCCGCACGGTACATGGCTTCCCGCATTTCCTCCGTAGGCTTCGTTACCGTATCGCTTCTCAAATCAATCATTTTCATAACATATGACCCCTATCCATAGCAGACTGGCATCACCGGCACATACTTATCGCCGGCTGCACTTCTATTGTATCACAAAATGAGCATTTTCCATCCATTCCGATGGCTGCAAATAGTCCGTATAGATTCCGTATGCCCCGTTGTCCCGCAGCTTTACATATTCGTTATAATCGTTGACAGGATGCACATATATCGGAACACCAAGCCCAGCGAATGTACGTATCGTTTCAGGTGCTGCCGTTTCACGGTACATCGTAATGCCAAACAAGGTGTTCTTCCGGCAGAATTCAAGTATCTCCTCCTGTGGTTCCTTCAGTCGGTAAAGCGTCAGTATGATATGCCGGAAGCCCAGTTCTTCTGCGGCGCCGTACTCATCAAAAGCATATATTTGCGGTATGATGCGGCTGCTGATGACCGGGTATCCGTTTTTTATGATATGAAGCAGATCAAGATTATCTTTTTTTACATCGGTTATGACATATGCGTCCCCATGCTTTGCGAGCCATTCCTCCAGCATGCCCAGGTCCATGAACCTCAAGCCGAAAATGGCTTTTCCGTCTTTAAACTCCCTGTAGCTTTGTGGTTTTGCAGAATATCTTATACCCCTGAGCCAGTTTACGTTTCCCCAATCATGGGTTAAAACCGGTATCCCATCCGCGGTCCAATCGACATCCACCTCAAAGAATCTAAAGCCTTTGCCATAAGAGTTGTCCAGTGCCTCCATTGAATTTGTCAGCCGCATTCCATGGATCTCACCGCCAGCATGTGCAATCAGCCTGGGAGCAGCAGGCTCTGCTCCCCCTGCCGCATTTGTATATGTCTTGCTGATGGCATGAATGCAGAAAACCAGAGAGAAAACACATACAAAAACAGATACTTTACTTGTTTCCTTCTTCGGCTCACACCCTTGCATGATTTATCACAGCCTCCGCTATTTCCTGATACTCCTATTATGTCAATGCCGAAAGGAGGCTATGTATTTGTTAGTTGAACAGCCGGGGCTGCAGCCCCGATTCGTCACTAAAACCGTCCGGCCTGTTGTCCCTCAGTGCAGTGTCATCGCGGGCAAAAATTCATCAATATCTCATTTCATTCAATATGTCCGCTGCGTTTCCAAGATTCCGGACAGCCAGATCATATTTTTTCATCGCGACGCAGGAATATAACCCATCCAGTAAGGCAACCTGGGCAAGCCTCGAGGATACGGCTTCCTTCTTAAATTTCGACTCATGGGTGGAGGTGACCAGCTTTATATCTGCCACTTCAGTAATCGGGCTATTGGTAAAGCTTGTGATGCAGATCGTTTTCGCCCCCCTGTCCCTGGCTATTCGAAGTGCTTTTACAGTATCTATTGTCCTTCCTGTATGCGATATGCCAAAGGCAACGCAGTCCTGATCCAGCATGCCGGCGGAAATCTTGCTGATATGCGGATCAGTAGCACCATATGCCGGAAGGCCTATCCTCATAAACCGGTAGTAGGCATCGGCAGCAAGTGTTGCTGATGTGCCTACTCCGTAGAATTCGATTCTTTTAGCGTTAAGCAAGGCCTCTACCGCATCCGACAGCTCGTTTTTGTCCAGAAATTCCAGTGTATCCTTCAGCGCATTAACACTTGCGGAAAACACTTTGGAAACGATGGTGTATGAATCGTCATCATCCTTTATTTCGTTCAGAATAACATCGCCCGGATTTTTAAGATGCTGCGCCAGATTGATCTTAAGCTGGGTAAAGCCATCAAAGCCAATTTTCCTGCAAAACCTTATGACACTGGAATCGGCCACTCCGACCTCCCGTGCCAGCTGTGCCACGGTCATATGGATAACCGTCTCGGGCTTTTGAATAATCCGGTCTGCAATCCGCATCTCCGCTTCATATAAGGACGGATAAACACTTCGGATCAATAAAAGGCTGTCCTGGCTGCTCTCCATTTTGATTCCCCCTCTTATAATCAACTTTCAGAATTTCTGCGCTCATACTCCCTATCCATACCCTTTGATACTTTGCCTGTTTACCAGGCAGGTCTCAGCTCTTCATGATATATCGGCTGGGTCCACAGCATTGCGCCGTGTTCACTGATTACCTGAACTCTTACGTATGTTTCATCCCCTCTGAGCTCATATTCTCCGAAGGCGCCATTTTGCTCCTTGAGTATCTCACCGGACCTGCCTGTAAAAACGTATTGGTTGGTATTCACATATGTATTCAGTGAGCTTGCGGATACGCTGATCCTCCTGCCGTCAAAACTGATTTCATTCAGAAAAAGCCCTGTGGAAACATAAAAGCTTCCTCTCCTTAAAGCCTCCAGTACCGCAGCCTCGGTCCGTTCTTCCGCATATATCATATTCCATGCTTTCGCCATATCAAACCATCGATGGAAATCGTCGTTTCCAAATCCCCACACCAGCTTTCCCTGAGACAGCAAATGATCCCAGGTATCTGTAGCCAGGCCGGACCCACTCAGACGGAAAATCACCGAATTAAAAATTTCTATTCCCGCATACCCTTTCATGCTTTCCAGAAGACTCCACGGCCAGTATTCCTTTTTGATCCAGTTTGGATGGCAAAGCATGACCAAGCCGTTCTGCTTTCTGCAATTTTCGATCGCATCCTCCGGTTCTCCAAGAACAGCCTTGCCCTGAACACCGATACAGAGCATATGCCGGTTTTCCTTGCTGTACTCGTATCCGCTGATCATTAAAATATCATTCTTACTTATCTGCTCACGAGTATCGGTAACAAGATCATGATTAGATATCATAAGAACCTCATATCCCGCTTCCTTATATGAGGCTACTACATCGTCGATCGTGTTGGCGCCGCAGGTATCCTTTCCGGTACCCGCATGGGTGTGAAAATTGGACCGGAGCCAGCTTCCGCTGCCGGTACGAACCTTTTCATACGGATTAATATACATGTACTTCCCCTCCCGTTTCATTCATTTGCCAAATAATGTGCCTTGTCCATAAACAATTATATCATTTTTGAAAATAATATTCCATGCTTATCAATTCTCAAAAAATATTATTCCCCAAAGTATATAATCCCGTCAATACGGTTTGTATCCGCAGAGCTTGGCAATGAATCAACCATGTATCCCATCCGAATGCTTTACTGCACAAACAGCGCTGTCGGTTTCCCCTGTGTCTTGACCAAGGGGAGCATTATATTCTGCCAGGCCCAAATACCGCCCGGCGGTTATTCTTTTATAGTATTGGCACACAGATTTCACAATAATGCTTATTTATCATACCGCTAACAACAACTAAACCGAAGATTTTTTGAAATAAGAATATTGTGTTAATACGGGTTTCTAGTCCTTATTGACTGTCTCATATTTTAGCTGTACTAACCCTGTAGAAAAAACTTTGCAATCAATTAATTTTAATCTGTCTTCAGTGTCTATTTCCTTGAATAATCTTACACCTTTTCCTATCAT
>JAEZMC010000214.1 GCA_023435805.1 Bacillota bacterium
CATATATTGAATGGCAGTCCGCTTGCTTTTGGTGAGGGGAATGTAAAAGGGCGGATTAAAAATGTGTTAAGCTATAAAAAGCCTGGGTTTTGGGTGGTTATTGCCTCGGTCATTGTCCTCATAGGTATTGGTATGGCACTGCTTTCCAATCCTTTGAATCGTGAAGCGGATTTATCCTTTCTAAATCCCAATAGCATGCTCTCCTTGATAACAGATCAGGAAAAGATAAAAATTGAGTCATCTGATTATGGCACTACCTTTGTATCAGGCAGGGAGCTTGCAAAATGGCTGGATAGGGCGGAAAATGACTGGAAAAGGAAACAGGTTTCCTCACCGATCGCAGATTTACCGTCTATCACTATTCATGTGGCAGAAGAAACAGGGAATAAAATTGGTTTTTTCAAATCCGACCCTACCCTTGTTATGGTCTCATATCAAAATGAATTCCGGTATTACAAAATCCCTGAGGAGGATTATTTATCCATGGCGGCAATAGCCGGGTCAGGCTCCCCCCATGTTCAGAGCATAACGTTTACTGAGCATGAAAACGGCAATAATCGCGCAGCGGTCACGATTACCGACGAAAAGGCAATCATGCGGATGGCTGTTCTTTTGCAAAGCGGCGAGAAATATCGGCCATCCGTGTTTTTCGATGCAACTCAGAACGATATTCCTCCTGTCGCCAAGTATATTCGGATTGAAATGAACGGAAGCGAAACATACCACACCTGTTTTCTTTATGCAGAGGATGAAAAAAACTATTATATAGACAGACCCTATGACCACATTAACAAAATCGACCTTAACACTGCCAAGGAAATCATCTCCATCTTCACAGCTGCCGGAAACAAGCCGCAAGGCCAAACCGGTTTTGATGTCGAAAGCAATTTGGAAATCATTATGTCCTCACCAAAGTATTCTTCCAATCCGCAAGATTATATCCAGGCTCACACGAACGAATATGAAAGCTTTATGAAATATGGTGGTGAAGATGCCCTGCAATACATGCTTTCGCAGTTTGAAGCCGGCAACGCTGAAGGACTTCGCGGGCAAATCATGATGAGGCTGTGCAAGGAGCTTTTGGGGGCGCGAAATAATGTCAACGATGAATCGCTGTCTCCCCAGGAATGGTACGATGCCCTGTCCATCCGCCAGGAGGTTAAGCTTCCAGATTTCGTGTACGATGGACAGGATATGATTGAAAAGCTAGTCTATGACACGGAAATAGAAAAGAATGCAGACCCTGAAAGGGGAGGCTTCACGGTGGTCGCCCCAAAGGTATTTGGAAGCTATGAGGAAGACAATCTGTTAAAGGTCTTTGTTACCACTTATAGTGCCAGATACAAGCTTTTTGGCAGCACTTTGTCAGAAGAAGGGGGCAGCATTATACCGGCAGCCATCACCTATCGCAAGGGTAATAGCGGCGAGTATATCCTGGAGAAATACGAACAGGCAAGAGATGGCTCGGAATTCGCTCCGTCCATCAGGAAATATTGCAGCATGCCCGCATCCGGTAAGGAAATCAAAGGGCTTGCAGATAAAGTCCTAAAGCATTACAGTAATTATGAGGATATCCGCATTCTGCTGCACGATAACCTGCTTAAGCATTTAAAGAAAAACGGCATTACAGACGCTACACAGATCGACTCCCAGGGCAGGATTGAATTTTCCATGAGCAATCCGGAAAATGATTGACTATGGCCTGCCGGCATACCAACTACAAAGAAAGTTTCAACAATAGAACCAGGAGCTGCTGTACTGTCGAAGCAGCTCTTGTTCATTAATGGGAACCATGCGCCGGCCGGTATAGAGGCAAAGACCGCAGTCAATGTCTCTTTTTTGTGCTCCGGAAAGTGATTATTGCATTATGCATTAACAAAAACTTCACAGTAACTTCATATTGGTTTGATATGATTGAGAAGGGAAGTATCCGTGGAACGGGCTCAACCAATTCATAATAAAAAACGATGAAAAGCGAAGATGTTTATTTAATGCAGAGAGTTTATAAAGGGAAGTGATATCGAACATGACAAAACAGGTTCTCATTATGGAAGATGATCAGGATATTCAAGAAGTAATAAGAGAATTTTTATCAGCTAAGGATTATTTGGTCACTACTGCATCTGATGGTTTGACAGGCTTGCAACTGTTTAACAGGCAGGAGTTTGATCTGGTCATTTTAGACGTGATGATGCCGAATTTAAACGGTTACGAAGTTGCTAAAGCAATACGGAAGAAAGCAGATGTACCCATTATGATGTTGACTGCACTTGGGGAAGATCAGGACCAGATTAAAGGATTCGATTTGGGAATTGACGACTATATTACAAAGCCGTTCTCATTTGATATTCTGATCAAAAGAGTAGAGGCGGTATTAAGAAGAAGCTGTACTGGCAGAGCTGATTCCAATGTATATGCATTTAACGAACTGCGAATTGATTGTGACGCATATCGGGCGTACATAAAAGATGAGGAAGTCATACTGACAACAAAGGAATTTGAAATTGTCCATACGCTTCTTGCGAATCGTGGGAAAGTCATCACCAGAGAAAGTATGCTGGATAATCTTTGGGGGTATGATTTTTACGGAGATACACGGCTCATTGACACCCATATTAAAAATATAAGAAAGAAGCTGAATATACCCTATATAAAAACCATAAAGGGGGTAGGTTACAAATTT
>JAEZMC010000221.1 GCA_023435805.1 Bacillota bacterium
TCGGCCTGATTTCCACACATGATTTTGAATTGTGTGATCTGGAACAGCAAAGCCGGGTAAATATAAAGAATTATCACTTTACAGAGAAATATGTAAATAATGAAATTCAATTTGATTACAAAATTCACCCGGGACGATGCAAGACTGCCAATGCCAGGTATCTGATGAGAATGGTCGGTATCGAACTGGATGAATAGGAGGATGGAACGATGATGCATAAGGATACATTATCGCTGCTGGCGAAGGTTGTACATTTAAAGCATTCGGCCATCAGAATGGAGGCCGGGGGGAAAACCCTGTATATTGACCCCTTCAAAATGGAGGGTTCCCCAAAGGATGCGGATATTATTTTCGTTACCCACGCCCACTATGACCATTTTTCACCTGAGGATATCAAAAATGTTATGAAAAAGGACGCGGTTGTGGTCGTAACGGCAGACATCAGGGAGAATGCGGAAAAGGAAGGCTTCGGGAAGGTTTTCCCGGTCATGCCCGGCATGGAATACGAGGCTGGCGGAATCCGTTTTAAAACCGTGCCTGCCTACAATATCGGCAAAAAGTTCCATCCGAAGGAGAAGAACTGGGTCGGATACATTATCCATGCAGACGGTGCAGATTATTATTTTGCCGGAGACACCGATTTCATACCGGAGATGGGTGACATCAGGACCGACGTGGCTTTCCTCCCTGTGGGCGGAACGTATACCATGACGCCGGAGGAAGCGGTAGAGGCTGCGAATCTAATCAAGCCGCAGGTTGCCGTCCCGATCCACTTTGCGGATATCGTGGGCAGCGAGGAGGACGCCGGCAGCTTTATCAAAGGGCTGAATGTGCCGATACAGGGCGTGATACTCAAGAGGTCTGTGAAATAGTATATACGGCAAATTTGCCAGGGCTATTTGATTCATCATGTAAATTTGCTAAAATAGTTACATGAACTGAATATGTACCGACAAGAGGTGATCGCATGGCACCTATGCAATTGGATATGAATAGAGAGAGCTATATGGTTGACATCATCCCGTCGAAAATAGTGGAAATGATTGCAGTCATACACATATTGGCCAACAGGAGCAGGTACGAGTTTTCGAAGAAATTCACCGATTCCTTGTATTCCAGGCTATCAGAAAAGAGCAGGAGTTTTTTGGAGCTCATTTCGGGTATTAACTTTCCGGGAGTGGAATTCATGGGGTTCTTTATCTATGAAGGCATATATAACGATTTCAACCTGTTCCTGGAGAAGGTTTCCGGCTATGAAGCCGTGGATTTTATCTATCTTGCCCTTGACAAGTGCACCGCAAGGGAAAATATCGAATCGGTCATGCATAACAGGAAAGAATATGCTGATTTTAGGAGCGGATTGTGCAGCGACTTGTGGAAGGGAAAGGACGAGGCCGTCGAAGCGCTGCTTTACGATACGGAAAACTATAAGCGGAGCCTACTGGAGCTTGCTCGTGAAATATGCAGTGACGACGAATTCGTAAAGACTGTGGAAGGTCTTGAAGGCGTATATAAGCAATCGGAGGATGAACTCCGGCATAAACTGCTCGGAAAGACTCCCCTGGAATTTGTCGCGGAAATAAAAGGCAAGAGCTTTTCCACGCTGGGGCCGTTTCAACGTTACCTCTTTTTCCCCAGTTATTTCATGCGGGAGGTCAATATCGCTGCGTGGGATGAGGACAACGGAAACTTTATGCTGTTTTACAATGTAAAAATACAAGAAAAACCGAAGGATGAAGAAATCGACAGGTTTTTATCCGTTATGAAATCATTATCCGACAGGACAAGGCTTCAAATACTGCAGCGGCTGAGGAACGAGCCTGCTTACGGGAAGCTGCTGGCGGAGGAGCTGAAGCTTTCGACCGCTACGATATCGAGGCAGTTGGAGCAGCTTCGATCAATGAATTTGATCCTGGAAGAGAAAACGGATAATTTTAAATATTTCAAATTGAACTGGAAGGAAATCGACCGGCTGATACAGTCCATCAAGGAGTTCTTTTCAGAAAAATAATGTATAAAGCAAATTGTGTAAAGTGGTGATTCGAACAGCAAAATCATCACTTTTTTTGTTGATATTTTTTAATTGACATTATTTGCAATGTGCGTTATAATTTCATTATTAAGCAATTACGCAATTACGCAATTACAAAATTCAAAATCTAATAACCAGCAGATTTGAGATTGCGAATCTGCCTGGCGGACAATGGGAGTGATATTATGATTTATACATTTCATAACGGAATGACTGGCAAACGTCGGGATGAGCTGAATCAATACTGCAAGCTAGAGGGGATGGACAGCTTATATCTGTTAAGCCGACTGCCGGGGTATAACAAGCTGACGATACGGTTTAATTTACTAACCGTTGTTAAAAAATTCATTCATGCATTACTTTTGAAGTGGGAAGGGAAGCAGTTCGGTACCGAATAGCAAATATAGCACGATCAATTGGACGACCCATATCAGCGGTATCCCCCACATGAAATACCAGTGTCTTGTTTTGTGCCTGAACAGCAGCAGGGCAAAATATACGCCGGGGCATCCGCCCAGCAGGGACAGGATGAAAAATACCTTTTCGGGTATGCGCCACAGCTTTTTTCGGGCTTTGCGTTTATCTGCCGCAACAAGGATGAAGCCGGCGATGTTAATGAAAATTAGAGAGTATATTATAAGAAACAAGCCATACCCCTTTCTGCACTTCCGGTAAAATACCGTTTTCAAAACCCGGCATAAGATTTTTGCTGCGCAGGATTATTCGTAATACAGCCTGAAAAGAATATCCTGGTTATAGTTGCCGAATTTGGCCCCGAATACCGTTACGCCGCCCACATTCTCAGAATCCTCCAGTACGGCTATCCGGAAGGACCATTGCTTTTGCGTGATGTTCAGCTTGTCAAGTGACACATCCGACACCTTGTTCCCATCTACAAAGGAACCTTCCCTGTTTATTCTCAGCACCTTGAGGAAGCCATACTGGGCCAGGTCCAGACTCCACCATTGCGGTGTATATTTGCCCAGGCTTCCGCCGAAATCCCCAGGACTGGTCCACTGTCCGAATTTGATATTGTTTAAAAAAAAGGAAATATCCGACGGCCAGTTATTATTGACGCCCGGAGCTTCAGAACCGAGCTCCAGAGAGATTTCGAGTTCGGTCGGCTGCTGGCTGGATAAAAGGTGGTTGGGTATCCTGTATTCTATATACCCTTTTGTAAACCACAATATTCCGGCATTGATCCTGTCCAGCTCTAGAAAATACCGCGGATCGTCATAGTAACCGATCAGCTTCTGATCGGTAGCAATACCGCAGGTGGGTGTGATGTCAAAGTCCGTATAATGCCCGATCGGAACAGAAAACTCATTGAATCTTCTGCTTTGTGCATTCGCTCCGGGAAATTCGATTTCCAGCTTGTCTGCAACCAGAGAGCAAAGCTTTTGGATACCGCCGTTGCGGGCAGTTCTCTCAGATTTGATGATTCCTGCTACCTCAAGCTTCCGGAGATGCATGGTCATAATCGCGCTGCTCAGCTTGAGCTCATTCGCCAGCTCCTTCACATTCATAGGCTTGACCGCCAGCAGTTGAATGATTTTAATGCGGACGGCACTGGCAAGCGCTTCATAAACCGGGAGCCATTTTTCATCCACTTGAATTTTCATAGCAACCCTTTCAAAGTTATTAATATAAGTATAAACTACATCCGGTTTCGTGTCCAGCATAATTACCGTCCGGCGTGTGACGCGCGCAGCCACCCAGGAAGGGAAGGGTGTGAAAAACGCCTTGTTGACTTTATGGGGGCTCGATGATATCATAAAAAATATTAACAAATACATAAACGTATTAATAAATATATTAATAAGGGTAGGGGGAATCGTCACATGAAAAATGCGAAGATGATCGTAGACGCGGATTTCACTGTAGGGCAGGTGGATAAAAGGATATACGGCTCTTTTATCGAACAGTGGGGTCGTGCCGTATATGGAGGCATTTATGAACCGGGTCACCCGCTGGCGGATGAAAAGGGTTTCCGGAAGGATGTCATTGAACTCGTAAGAGAACTGAACGTGCCGGTCATACGGTATCCTGGAGGTAATTTCCTGTCGGGCTACAACTGGAAGGATGGCGTCGGCCCTGTGGAGAAAAGACCCAGCAGGCTGGATCTGGCCTGGTCTACG
>JAEZMC010000225.1 GCA_023435805.1 Bacillota bacterium
AAGCAAGCCTTTACCCTTCTTTTTTTCTATGCCGTGGTAAATCGCATTTTCTACAATTGGCTGCAATGTAAATTTAAGTGTCATGCAATTTAATGCTTCGTCATCTATGTCATAAATTACATCAAATTTGTTTCCATACCTTATTTTCTGAAGAAATATATAATTCTTTGCATGTTGTATCTCATACCGCACTTCAACTATGTCCTTCCTTTGCCTCACGCTGTATCGGAACAGGTTTGCCAGGGCTTCCGTGGCATTGGCAATATCCTTGTTGTCATCAATAACCGCCATCATACGGATTGATTCCAGCGTATTATACAAAAAGTGCGGATTGATCTGACTTTTCAGCGATTCCAGCTCGGCTTCCCGCTTCTTTATTTCGATGCTTTTTATGGAAGCAAGCAGTGTGTTGATCTTCTGCATCAACTGGTTAAAGCTGTGGGATAACTCTCCGATTTCATTATAGCTGTGTATGGATACCCGGATGTCAGTATTTCCCTTTTCAAACGCCCTCATGGCACTTTGCAGGTTTCTCATGGGACGTGTCACACTTCGGGAAATCAAAATGGAAAATACAAAAACCAGAAGGATGCAGATCACCGACAAGGTAAAAAATATGTTCTTAATTCCCGATACTCTTTGCAGCACTTCTTCATAGGGTAAAATACCGATAGCTGTCCAACCGGTATAGTCGGAGGTATCACTGACCAGGATCGTTTTATGCATCCCGAAATCCTCTACAGCATTTACGCTCTTTTGATTCCCGATCCTGTTGAACACTGTATGGGCATCAATCTCATCACCCTGTTTGCCGGACCTGTAGAGTACATTTCCGCTTTTGTCCATGACAAAAATGTAGCCTGACTTTCCAATATTGACCTCTTTACATATTCGGTTAAACACTTCCGCATCACAATCAATCAGTATGAATCCGGTATAGATGCCTTCGTTAAAATTAAATATACGCCTCCCCAGTGAGAATACATTTTTACTGGGTGCAAACAGGTAATCCGCTTTATGTATCGGTATCATAACCTTTTCTCCGGTAGATTGACGCAGTTTTTCATATATGTAATCATGAAAGAAATCGTATTGTGTTTTTACAATACCGAATTTGCTTTTTGTCACAATTCCACCGTCCAGAGATATCATCGACATAAAATCAATGTCTTGCTTAACGCCCATTAAATTATGCAAAAATGCCTGTATTTTTTCAGGGTCCGGTTTTACGGTTTTTAAACTTTGCAGGATAGGCCCACTGGTATTCGGCCTGAGTACTCCGTTATAAACTGAAACCCCGCTGGTATTCAGCATATAATCTTCAATTTCTTTATCTGTATAGGGCATTAAAGAAATGGTATCAATTTGGTTTATATATTCATCCAATGTCGTGTTGACCTGCTTTACAGATTGTAAGGATACTTTACGCACTTCAGTTTCAATCTCGATCATGCTTACATAGTACAAAATGCCGCCGAAAATCAGAAGTGGTATCAGAATAGATGCGAGATAAGTAATGATCAGCCTCGGACGCAAGCTCATATTCTCAAGAAATCTACTCATGCTCTTAGCCATCGGTTCGCTTTGTATTCGCTTATCCTCATGTCAGCCTTTGATTCACTGCTCTCCATAAAGAATATATCATAAAAAATTCCGAGGTTCAATTCATATTGGTCTTCAGGGACATTACCTTGCTATACAAGCCCATACGGGGAGGCTTGCCGGAAATTACTGCCTCATATGATTCTTTCTGTTCCATCGGGAAAAGTCACCGTATATTCTGTTTTACCCCCGTCTATATCGCAGTGGACAGTTATGTCGCCATATGGTGTGGGAACACAGCCGGAGTATATGTTGGCAGCCTGTGTAGCAGGATTGGCTGTAAACTGCCTGAAACCCGGCAGCAGAGGCTTGATACCTAAAATATACGCCTGGAAAAAGTATGCTGGTATGGCTGACCAGCCATGACACAAGCTCCCTGCCTTTTCGAAGTCATCAGCTCCCTTGATGGTCTCCCAGAAGCTTGTTGCTTTATTGTAAAGCATATGGCCCCAGTCGTCTGCAATATCGTCAAATACTACTGCTCCATACTTGTCTGCCTCCTGGAGCAGTGCCTCATATTTATAGATTGCATAGCTAAGCGTTGTCCGGACAAGTGAATTGTCTTTCTCAGACAGCTTTTTTCTCAATTTTTGAGCGATGTTATCCGGAGCTACTCTGCTGCAAAGCGCCAGTGACTGGGTCAGCTCGGCATAACGCCTGTCCCCGTGATTTCCTGCATAATTCTTATATACTTGACCCACATCATCCCAAAATGCTTCATGAATCGAATATCTAAGCTCTGCCAAGCAGTGACCAAACTGCGCCTCCGCTTCCCGGTTTCCCGTCCACACCGCAAGCTTTACACCCGCTTCCAGCGCCATGCAGAAGAAAAGGTTGAGTGGTGCATCAAATCTTTCCGTGATTCCGTTTTCGAAGGGTGTATCGAATGTCCAGCCGCCATCAAGTCCATCCGCCCACTCATAGAAATTCCAATACCTTTCACCTGCGGGTGTTTTCAGCAGGCCGTTTTCCATTTGACCTACATAGGTATCCAGCATTCTTTTCACAAGTGGAAACAATTTTTCAGCCGTTCCGGTTCTTCCGCTATAAAGAACGAAATCGGCCACCGACAGGATCCATCCCATGCTGAAGGAAGGAATGGTAATACGATCCCTGGCCGGAGCGCATATTTCTAAAAAACCATCATCCCCCAGGCTCTCTGCAAACATGGAAAGAGAACTCTCCGCAAAATCATATTCTCCGAAGCAATAATACCCACTTAATGCCTGGTTTCTGGAATCCATGGCATACATGGCCTGTTCTCTCCATGGAGTATCCTCATAATGCTCATGCATGCATAATTTCAACGTTCTGACAGAAACATCATAGATTCGGTTAAGCAGCCTGTCATTACAGGAAAAGCTTCCCTTCAGCTTAACAGGATACGTGACAGATCGGATTCCTGCATAATATATCTTAATGCCCTTTTCAATGCCGCTGATATGAAGCTGGATATAACGTCCCGCTATCCTTTTTATATAATGTGTGAATGTCTGGTGTCCGTCTCTGCATATATATTGAAAAGCAAAATTCCTGCCTCCTACGGAAGCTCTCACCCTCAGATCATCCGTTTGTTCTCCGTAAGCTGCATCAATGATGACTCCCTCTTCCCCATCTATTTCCAGTTCAAAAAAACCGGCTTCTTCTCTGAATAAATCAATCAGCACATACACCCCGTCGTTTCCGTCCGGTATTCTGTCAATCTGTATTCCTGCTGACGGAACCTTCAGCTGATAACCGCTAT
>JAEZMC010000266.1 GCA_023435805.1 Bacillota bacterium
GGCATTCCTCTTCACATTCAGCCTCATTGAATTCAACAAACTTCTTTATTGCATTTTCCCTATCCTCTGAAAACATTTCTAATATTAAAGAGCTATCCAATAGCTCTGCCGGATAAACCTCATAACCGTAATATCCTCCGCAGTTGCTCCATTTCCAACCCGCAGCCTTTTTGGCAATTCCAGCTTTAATTGGATTCTGGTGGATATATCGGATAACAGTTAACAAATATTCATCACTATCTACTTTTTCGCTCTTTTCTCTCGCCCTTCTTGGCATAACTATCACCTGCTTTACCTTTTCCTGCATCAAACCATAAAAAGGTAAATGGCGCAAGAGAACCGTCCCCTTGTACCATGTAAAGAGAACCGTCCCTTTGCGCCACCCCTTTGCGCCACCTGTATCTTACAAGTAGTATTGTAAACGATAGCAGACATGGTTATAATATCTGTAATTCCAGATAATAAAAGGGTTATGTATCCGTAAGGGCATCAGAACAGGCACACGAGAGGGTCAGGTATGAAATATAAAGTTATCAATATAGAAGCAGGACTGCCGACAGTCGAGACAGGCCAGAAAAAATTGTACCTAGAAATTGTTACTGCAAAGCGCCAGGGTGTTAAGGTGCTTAAGGTAATCCATGGCTATGGCTCTACGGGTGTGGGCGGCAGTCTAAAAAAAGGTATAATGCAATACCTGACTGCCAAAAAAAAGGAGCGTTTTATTAAGGAATTCGTCCCCGGAGAAAACTGGGATATTTTTAATGCTGAAGCAAGAAGTATCCTGGAACAATATGCGGACCTGCGAAAAGACATTGACCTTGGCAGAGGAAATCCCGGCATTACAATCGTGTTGATTTAATTTATTCACAGTATTTCCAGCACTTCTACCTTATACTTGCCCCTTGGTGCATTGACTTCGGCGATCTCTCCGGCTTTTTTACCCGCTAACGCCTTCCCCAGATCCGATTCTATGCTTATTCGCATGTTTACAGGATCTATGTCCAATGTAGTCACCAATGTGACAACCGCTTCATCCTCGTCCTCAATAAACCTGATCCTGGCCTTGCTGTTTATTCCCAGTACAGATTTGTCCAGGCTTTTATCATCGATAACAGTTGCTGTAGAAATCATAGTCAATAGGAATTGTATTCTGTCATCGTTTTCTCTGTAATTTCTACAGGCTTCCTTATATTCTGCATTTTCGGACCTATCGCCATGCGCTGCCGCTTCCAGCTTTTCCTTGGCTATTTCAGCCCTTTTTACAGTCATTCTGTATTCCAGCTCTTCCTGCAATTTCTTCATATTCTCTTTAGTGAGTGTATTGTTCATAAAAGCTCTACCCCTTTTATTCCAAGCATCGTTTTCAGGTCCAAATTGTATCAACTGCCATTCATTATATACTATAACATAAAAATATTCATTCATGAAAGAAACTCAAAGCAACGGGCAAAGCAGCGGAAAAGCAACGGGGACGGTTCCGATATAATATCTTATGCCGCTGCCATTTTTTCTTTCACTATATCCTTTTACTTCCAGATACTCTAGCTTATCCAGATTGATGATTACGGCCCCAAGCCCCTTTAGTTCATATTTTCGGTTCCATGGCACCCGCTCCTGCCGCTCCTTTATGAGTGAATACAGGGCTTCCGGCAGCAACAGATGCATGAGCTTCCTTCATTCATTTAAGTGGGCCTCCGATTTCAATGATGTGATTGTCAGGATCATATATTCTTAAAATTTTTTGCTAAGGTAATTCTGTAATTCCGTGGATGATTTTCACTTCCTTCTGAAGGTCACCACCTCCACGTGAGCGAACATACTCATGGAGCCAAGTATCGATATTACCAGCATAAAAGCGTCAGGAGGATACCATCTACTTTGGTATCCCACTGACGCTTTTTGTTGGGCATAGGCAGAATATAGCTTTGTCAAAAGGTAAATATACTCCAATAATTTTTGTCTCTATCAATTAGAAGAAAAGCTTATCGGGATGAGCCCTCAGAGAGATTCAACCGAGTAATGACACGATAATGGTGCCTGCCACCAATAGTGTGAGTATGCCTGTAAGAATCGCTGTGAGAATAAAAAACTGCTTCATGGTAACCTCCAAAATACTTATGGTTCATGCAGGTACGATATGCACCTTTGTACGTCCGTCCAGAGCAATATTTAACTTTACCTTGCCGGTTGCGTCTGCAGTGAATTGTTCAGAAATGCCCATTACCCTGTATTCTTTTCCTGGCTGCAGCCTTTCTATGCCAATTGTTTCCACACCAGGACTCCCTCCGTTATAAAGAACCATATCCAAATCATTTCCATCACTCATTGCACGCGCTACAAGCACATTGGGATACTTGCATTCGGACAGAATAGGTCCGGTTAATGCGCCTGTTCCAGGGCCTTTATGCATCATATCGTACCAATCATCTTTCTCAGCAAACCTTGCACATGCAATATTGGCATTGCCTGAAACTGATGTGACCTTATATGCCAGCATGTCTTTATCATCATATCTTTTCATGTGCTTATCCGCCACTTCCAGCAAGTCTTTCACGGTCTGTCTGTCGCCCATTTCGCATGCCGCTGCGGCCATTATCCCTATGTTGCATCCCGGAGACCGCTTGAAGTTTCCGATGTCCAGCATATTGTCCCATTCACCGAAGCTTGCTTTTATTTCTCTATTGCCAGGTAAAATATATTCCTTTTTTGCCAATACATAAGTACGTTTCGCCAGCCCCGGATCAAGAGCATTAAAAAGTCGTGCACTGCCGAATGCGGTCATCGCTTCAAAATCAGGAGTCGTCTTGACAAAAGTATTGACTCCCAGCAAGGCATTCCGCATAAAGGTGAAATCTCCCGACGGTTCAAAAAAGTTTGCTTTAAATGAAATCTCCACATCATCGTATATACTTTCCAGATTCCTTGTCTGATGCAGCCGGTCATAAGGCAGAATGGCACTTAATCCATACGCATTGCAAATGGGGAATACCCAATTGGGCTCGCACGGAAATAATTTGGTCGGATATTCCTTAAACTGCCTTACTAATACATCAACTATTTCTTTTGAGCTATAGTCATAAGTCCTGCTATTTTTTGCTGAAGGTCTGAACTTCAAGGCACCGGGAGATTCATAACGCAAATCACCCGTATTTGAGCCATATAGCGTTACTACAAGTCCCGACCACCCCGAAAACATGATATTTTGATTGCGGATAGGATCGGGGTCCCATCTGAGCATTCCTCCAAGGTATTCCCATTTCCAGTACCCACACACCTGAGGATGAGTGAAGCTTTCAATTACAAATTGCTGCGCCTTGTTCAGATAGCCATGGAAATTCGGAGTATAAGCACATTGCATCAAAGCCATTGCATAGCCCAGATAATCCAGGGAATACCGTATTGATGACAGCTGGAACTGCTCATTGCTTTCATAGCCCGAAAAATCACCCGGCTGCCTTAAGGTCATATCAAAGAGATACCTCGAAGCCTTCAGGGCATCCACAGACAACTCCCGTTCCTTGTCAGGCTTAACCTTGTCAACACTATTTTCAAATGCTTCAATCTCATTGTCAAAATATTCTTCACGTTGTTTTCGCTTCTTTAATCTTTCATTATACTGCCGGTTAGTTGAGCGGTAAGTAGGTATTGCAACCGCCAGGACCAAAGCTGATATAATAAAAATCGAATAAACCGGGATACAGTTTTTGGCAAGAAAAAGTCCGCCAATTATTGATAATATCCAAAGATAGACATTCAGCACCAGCATTCCGGCAGTTTGCATGATGACCAGACCGAATTTATAGAAGAATGCAAATATCAATAATCCAAGCACTATGCACCAAATGTTCCCCACGGCAATCAATGCGCTTCCGGGGAAAAATAACCCCCAACCTGCAGCTTGTATGTATACAGGGAAATCTACCACCCCAAGACTGGTCAACAAGTAAGGCAGTATACCGGTAATACACATAGTAATATACACGACTAAAGCACGAATCCGGATTTTCAAAAACAGCGGACTGGCTTCATAAGTGGGAACCTCACTCAGGGGCGGTACGGACAGCCTTTTTTTGGGTATGTTCTCTGTAACAGACAAATTATTTCCCCCATTTCTGGTTATTTTTCGATACAGTATTGTCCGGCATGGATCAAAAATGCGAATTCATCATTATCCCAATACCATGCACAACAACTTCAAACCCGCCCAGGAGCCACACAGCAAGCAGAAGAACAGCTTCAATACATAAAAAACCGATTATTAACTTTTTTCGCTTGCGGTCAGAGAACAGGCTTTTTACTCTGTCCCCCCATTTTGTTCCCGGAGGAATCCACATATTTTCATCGAACTCATGAGGCTTTTTTCGTAAAATTACACGCCTGAACCAATTAACCGCAACCATAAGCTGGAGGACAAACAAGGCTCCAATGACACAGCAAGGCATTTTTGTATTCCCCCTTATTCTCTGCAAACTAAATCCTGAAATCATTGAATTTCCATCAAAAAGTCAGTGATATCTCCTGTAGCATGAGCAGAACCTGCTGCAAGTTTTCTGACCATGTATTTTTTATTCCGACAGGCTGATTTCTTTTTGACTGCCTTTCTTCTTTCCAGATATATGCTGCATACTGTCAAAGGCTACAGCCATAATCAATACAAGCCCTTTAATAACATTCTGGTAATAATCACCGACATTCATCAATATAAGTCCGTTGCTCAATACACCTATGATAAGTACGCCGATAAAAACGCCTGTGATTTTTCCTTCCCCACCCTTTATGCTGACTCCTCCAAGAACGGCGGCAGTCATGACATCAAATTCATATCCCATCCCTGCATTGGGTTGTGCCGAATTTACTCTGGATAGAAGAATTACTCCCGCAATTCCGGCAAAAAAGCCGCTAATGGTATACACCAGGACCTTTAACCTATTGATATCAAGCCCGGACAACCTTGCTGCCTCCTCATTGCCGCCCATGGCATAAAAATATCTGCCGAAATAGGTTCTGCCCAGAATAAAGCTGCCCAAAATTACAGCAAATATCAGTATGATAACAGGGATCGGTACAATGCTTAAATATCCCTGCCCTAGAAATTTATACGATTCCGGGAAGCCGAATATCGGCAATCCTCCGCAGATAATATAGCCCATGCCCCTGAAGATCGTCATGGTAGCAAGTGTGACTATCAAAGGGTGAATGCCCAAACGTACTGCAGTATAGCCATTCAGGAATCCCAGCATTATACCGGTGAAGATTCCCAGGAATACTGCCCAAACCGGACTGACGCCCAAATGGAGCATGGACCAGGCTGAAACCATGCCAACCAGTGAAACCTGTGCGCCTACCGACAAATCCATACCTCCGGATACCATGACGAAGGTGACGCCTACTGACACTATTCCCAGCATCGATACCTGCCTGATTATATTAAGTATATTCCCAAGCGTCAGAAATGCCGGCGAAACCAGCGAAAATACTATTATAAGCAATAGTAATACCAAGCTTATCCCGAACTTTTTAATAAAAGCTGTTCTATCCATTTGTACCCCCCATTTTATCTGTTACCTGATGCAAGTTCCATAATGCGATTCTGGCTGAATTCGCTTTTACATACTTCCCCTGCAATTTTTCCTTCATATAAAACAAGAATCCTGTCGGACATACCCATCAGTTCCTCCATATCGGACGAAACCATGATAATTGTCATGCCGTTGGCAGTAAGCTCGCA
>JAEZMC010000283.1 GCA_023435805.1 Bacillota bacterium
TCAATTTGGCAGCCATCTCATTCATCTTGTCAACGAATTTACCTATATCACCCGAGGTGTGTTCGGCGACCGCTTTTGCAGCATCGTTTGCCGAGGTAAGCATAATGCTGTAAAGCAATTCCTCAAGCTCATATTTGGCCCCCACCTGAAGGTTGAGGATGGAGCCCTCCGCATCGACAGAATCGGCGCTGATGGTTACATTGGAGTAGAGGTCGGCGTTTTCAACGGCGATCAGCACGGTCATCAATTTGCATGCAGCCGAAATATGGAGCGGTTGGAGAGTGTTCTTGCTGTAAAGGATCTGGCCGCTTTCCGCTTCGATAAGAATAGCGGAAGGGGCATTGATCTCAGGTGCCGGAACGGAACTTGCCGCGCCTATACCGATAGCCTGGGACGTCGTTGCAAGACCGACGGTTCCGGGAAATAGCAGTATACATATAAAAATAAACAGAGCAAACCGGCTTACCTTATTCATCCAACCCTCCAAAATTCCAGTATCTCAACTATCCGTATACCTGTATTCTGCCAGTGTACATGTTAATCAGGGCGGATAGAGCTTTATCCGTAAAGCGGACCCTAATTAATGCACCTGTCCGCCCATTTTACGAGTCGCATTTCAAATTTGTCTGCCAGATCGGGATGAACCGGAAGTATACGAAAATTGTAGCCATATTCTCCGCCATCCGTCAGGACCAATTCTGCTGATGCTTTGTAGGTGCCGGGAGAAATCTCTTCGACGAACTTCATGTCTGTGAATTCTACACCGGTTACATTTCCGCTGCTGTCCATGCTCCCATAATTCAATTCAACACGGACGTCCTCGGGTTTCAGGCTTCCCAGCGTCACTACAGCTTCGAGAGTTATCCTCTCTCCGGATATGGCGGGAATGCTCTGTTCGGTATAATTCCGGCCGCCTACGACTGATACATGCTCCCAGTTTCCGAGAACAGCCTGCTTCCATTGCGTCAGCCTTCTGACGGGCTGGTGGCTGTCGGCAGACAGGTGCGAAACCCTGTCAATAGTCGGTATATATAGTCTTGACGTATATTCCTGCACCATCCTGTGGGTGCTGTACTCTCCTGCAAGGGACTTGATGGATTCCTTCATCATTTTAACCCAGTTCACGGGAATACCATTTTCATCCCTTTCATAATATAGCGGAATCAAGCTGTTTTCAAGTATATCATAAAGTGATTCGCTATCGGCATTGTCCTGGTGGTACTCATTTTCATAAATGGCATCACTTCCGATTGCCCAGCCGTTCTGACCGTTGTATCCTTCACGCCACCAGCCGTCCAGCACGCTGAGATTGATAATTCCGTTGATGCAGGCTTTCTGCCCGCTCGTACCGCTTGCTTCCAGGGGCATTCGCGGGTTGTTGAGCCAGACATCCACGCTCTGAACAAACCAACGGGCCAGAGCCATGTTATAGTTCTCAAGAAGTATGACCTTCCCTTCAAAGCCTTGTTGACGCGCAATATCATTGATACTCTTTATGACATCCTGTGCGGGTCTGTCGGCAGGGTGTGCCTTCCCGGCGAATATCAGCTGTACCGGCATGTCCGGAAGATTGAGCAGTTTCTTGACCCTGTTGATGTCCCGGAAGATCAGCGATGCACGTTTGTAGGTGGCAAAACGTCTGGCGAAGCCGATTGTCAGGACAGAGGGATGAATGGTCCTGCAGGGCTCCATATTCGCCGGCATTTTATCCGGTTCGTTGCCCATATTAATTCTATGGTTGACGTATTGGGTCATTCCGGCCTTCAGGTTCATATGCTCATGCCACAGCTCTTCATCCGGAATGCTGTCGACAGCTTCCCATATCTCGTGTTCATTAATCCTGTCCTGCCAGCCTGCCGGCAGGTACTTGTCGAACAGTCTTTTCAGGGAAGGCGCCAGCCAGGTCAATGTGTGAATGCCGTTCGTCACATGTGTGACAGGCACTTCATCCTCGGGCACACCGGGCCAGAGGTTGTTGAACATACGGCGGGTAACACTTCCGTGCAGCCTGCTTACTCCGTTTCGCCGGGCTGATAACGTCATGGCGAGCGAAGCCATGTTAAAGCCGTGGGGATTGCCTGTATCCCTTCCAAGCGCTAAGAATTCATCGCGGCTGATTCCCAGGCTTTCTCTGAATGCAGTAAAATAATAGTCGATGGTGTCGTGGGAAAAGACGTCAATACCTGCAGGTACCGGTGTGTGCGTGGTGAACACCGATGATGAGGCCACCGCCTCGCAAGCTTCCTTAAAATTCAGGTGATGCCACTGCATATATCTGCGAATGAGCTCCAGACCTAAAAATGCGGAGTGCCCCTCATTCATATGATAGGTATAAGCTTTGATGCCAAGGGCTTCGAGAGCTTTCACTCCGCCCATTCCCAGAAGGATTTCCTGCTGGATTCTTGTATCGCCGTCACCGCCGTACAGTCTTGCGGTAATGTTCCTGTCCGCATCGCTGTTCTGCGGAACATCCGTATCCAACAGATACAGATGCACCCTGCCGACCTGAACGAGCCAGATCGAAGCATATACGGCTCTGCCCGGCAGATCAATGTGAATCAGAAGCCTGCCGCCGTTTGAATCCAATACGGGTTTAACGGCCAGCTCTGACAGGTTTAAAATGCTATAGGCGGTTTCCTGAATACCTTCATGGTTGATCAGCTGATTGAAATAGCCCTGCCTGTAAAAAAGCCCGATGGCTGTAAAAGGAATGCCGAGATCGCTTGCCGACTTGCAATGGTCCCCGGACAACACACCAAGACCGCCGGAGTAGATAGGCAGGCTTTCGTTCAGCCCAAATTCCGCGGAAAAATAGGCGACCATCTTGTCGCCGTACTCCGGGTAAGTCGTATTAAACCATGTGTCGGTACGGTTCATATATTCATCAAATTCTTTAACAACCTGATCATAATTATTTATAAATTCCGGATTGTTCAGCTTTTGCGCAAGCTTTTTAACGCTCACCCTGTGCAGAAAGGCTGTCGGATTAGCGCCTAGCCTGTACCAGAGTCGAGCGTCGATAGACTTGAATAGATCTGCTGCCTGTGCGTTCCAGGTCCACCAGAAGTTATATGCAATATCTGAAAGCCGCGAAAGCCTTTCAGGTATCATTGTTTTAACGGTTATTCTTCCTAATGGCTTCATGTACTGTCCCTCCAGTTGTATGGCAAATTTAATGGTATATTATTATCCACAAAACTTGTTTTACAACCAATTGAATTAAAGTTCTATTTATAATACCATATTTTTGACCTGAAAATGTTAAATTTATATTAAAGTATGATGAATTAAACGGTCATGGTGATAAAACGGTTGATTTTTACGAAGTTGCGAAAAATTACCACTTTTAAAAATGATAATTCTGTTTAAAATAGCATCATGTTGAAAAGATTTTTATTTTACGGGATATTCGGATGGGGAATTGAAATTATATGGACTGGCCTCGGATCTCTACTGGGCGGAGATTTAAGGCTGCTGGGCCATTCTAATTTATGGATGTTCCTTATATATGGCTGTGCGGTATTCCTGGAACCCATCCACCATACCATTGCCCGCTGGCCCTGGCTTCTCAGGGGACTTCTGTGGGTACTTCTGATATGGTGCATTGAGTACTCCAGCGGCCTGCTCCTGTACCTGGTATTGGGTGTACATCCATGGTATTATACGGACAGGTTTGCGGTGAACGGTCTGATCACCCTCGCCTACGCTCCCGCGTGGTTTGTTGCCGGTATGGTATTTGAGCTGCTGCACGGCAACCTTGACCGTTATGGCGTAGCTTGAAGCATATAAATTTGATCCGAAGGAATGATCCGGAATAAATTAAAAAAGTATTAAATTTTCAGACAATTTGTTTCATGTTCTCTTAAAATAATATAAAATGTATTGAAGCGTGCCTTGCAGGTTTATTATTTTTGCAGGGCTGTTTAGAGAGAGCAAATGTGCAATGAAAGCGTAAGGGCAGATGCTCCGAAAGACTATGATATGAGATATGGGGCAGTATTTGAGAGGAGTCGAAATGGAAACCGTTAAAAAACCGGCGCCGAAATCCGCAGGAAGGCGCCTTTTCATATTTTTGCTGTTCGAATTTGTTTTTACCTGCATGACCATGCCGTTATTGATATTCTACGGTCCTTTTGATGAAGTAAAAAGGACCATTGTCGGCGCGTCCTGGAACACACTGAACCACCAGTACATTGCAAAAATTTTCCTGTCCGATAATGCAATCGCCAAAATCGTCAACAGTACCTATGCGGTGGATCCCACGGAGCAGGGAGAGGAGCTGAAGGTGCTGAAGCTGGGCAATACCCATGATGACAAAATCGAGGTGTTCAATATTGACGGCGGTGATTTTGAAGGCAAGCTGATGGTGGTGCATGATCCCACCAGGATTGCCGTTGGTTATTCATCCCAGATGCCTGAATCGGGAGAGACAACCAGTCAGATATCGAAGAAAAATGGAGCGATTGCCGGAATAAATGCAGGAGGATTCCTTGATCGCGGATGGACAGGCACCGGCGGTGCACCTCTCGGCTTTATTGTCCATAATGGCGAAGTGGTGCACAACCAGATTAAAAATGAAAAAACAAAACAGGAAACAGTGGCATTTACAAAGGAAGGCATGCTGATCGTCGGAAAGCATTCCATGGCACAGCTGAAGGAATACGGCATTGAGGAGGGTGTGAGCTTTGGTCCTCCACTGATCGTAAACGGCAAGCCTACCATAACAAAAGGAGACGGCGGCTGGGGGATAGCACCGCGTACCGCTATAGGACAGAAAGCGACGGGCGAGGTACTGCTGCTTGTCATCGACGGCAGGTCACTGACTTCGCTGGGCGCGACGCTGAGAGATGTTCAGGATATACTGCTGAAATACGGCGCAGTAAATGCTGCTAACCTGGACGGCGGTTCATCGACTACCATGTACTTTAACGGAAAGGTAATCAATAAACCATCCGACAAGCTGGGCGAGAGGACCGTGCCTACCGCCTTCATTGTAAAGGCGGCGAAAGGCGGTGGCGGGATTTGAAAAAGCTGAAAATGGTATACTGCTGGATTTTGATTTCCGTGTTATTGCAGGCGGCGGTTCTGTCCTATGTCAACTTTGTATATCTGCCGGGAAGAGGCTCGGTCAGGGCAACCATGTATGAAGAAGAGGTGCCGAAGGTAAAAGATCGCAGCTTGAAGCTTCCTGAGGATGCAAAGGATGTGACCGTATCCTTTGACGGCCTGTATGTAGCATACAGGCAGGATGATTCACTTGTTATAGCAAATATCGACAGCCGGAAAACAGTAAAGTCATTGAAGCCTTCGGGCGGAAGGTTTGCGTATTTCAGATGGCTGCCGGACAGGGAAATGCTTATATATTCCATCAGTGAGCCTGAGGGAAAGAAAGGGCGGGTGCGGATATCCACCTATGATATCGGTCCGGAGCTTGAAAGAAGCTATCCCGATATAAAAGGTCTGCCGGAAGGAAGTGAGATCATCGATATTGAGCTTTCACCGCTGACCAATATTGTCTATCCGATGATCAAAACCGGCAAGACCAAAGCGAAAATATACAAATTCGATATCATGGACAATTTGACATTTATCATGAACACGGATGTTTCTACAATCATTAAGGAAACGATGTATACCGACAGCTTGATATACCAGACATCTGACGGCGGGATCCGGATAAGGAATGGTAAGAGCGGCAAAACAAGCCGTCTGCCGGTGAAGGAGGCAAAGCTGCTGCTGGCAGCCGACGACTTTGATTTTATCTATGCGGGGGCAGCTGACGAAAATGGCAGGATAATGGCTATTCATTATGGAAAGGCAGGCCAGAAGGCTGAGGAGTGGAAAACAGCCAGGCCAGATACGCCTGTTTTGGCGGAAAATGTCTTTATCACGGCGGAAGGCGCCATATATACGGCGGATGTACAGGAGAAAGAAGTCCGGGCAGTGGGTGGAACAAATGCAACAAAATATCAGGGTGAGCTGCTTGCCGTCCTGGACGGATATGTTGTATCAAAGGATGGAAGCCGCCTAGTTTTAAATGTGTTGGATAAATAGATGCGTTGTTCAAAAGAAAAAACAATACGGTTTTGTTTTATATAAGCGGCGGGGGGTAATAATAATAAAAGTTACTGTTCATAATTACGGGAGGTAGTAAGATGGCTGGAGATAAAACTGTTGTATTAACAAAGGATAATTTTGATGAGCTTGTTACCGGTTCAGACAAGCCAGTATTGGTAGATTTCTGGGCTTCGTGGTGCGGTCCCTGCAGGGCTGTTGCACCTGTTATGGAAGAACTGGCCGAGGATTATGATGGCCAGGCGGTGATAGGCAAGGTAAATGTGGATAATGAGGGAGAGCTTTCCGCAAAGTTCAGGATCATGAGTATACCTACCGTGATGCTTTTCAAAGGCGGACAGGTAGTGGACAAAGTGGTAGGCGCAAGACCCAAGGGTGATTTTGTCAAGCTGCTGGAAAAGAACATAGGGTAAACGATATAGAACACAATATAGAACACGATATAGAACACAATACAGAACACAATACAGAACACGATACGGAAAGAACGAAGGGGGTTGTTGCCAAACAGCAGCCTCTTTTTAACGTCTGCAACTTTTTAACTTATATAAGAAGAAAAAGCAGGAATTTATAAAAGTTTATTGAATATATAAAGGAACATGAAAATCAGACAAAAGCGTAAAGGGGGATGCTCATGCCTGGGGAAAAGCGGTTCAGAACCTCGTTTATGGGTGGTTTTAATAAATCTGATGTAAACGCATATATAGAAAGAATGCTAAGGGAATTCGACGATAAGTTGAAGGAGAAGGAAGAAGAAATCGCCGTCCTGAAAAATGAAAGCCGGGAATACAGGCTGAAATATGAGGAGTTGGCAAATAAGCTGGATCAAATCAACGAAGACCGCGCCCGCATAGCCGAGGTGCTGATCAAAGCACAGGAGCAGGCGGGAGCCATGCTTGAGAATGCCCGGTATGAAGCTTTGGAAGAAAAGAAAAAGCTTGAGGATGTCATTGAGCAGGAAAAGGAAAAGCTGGTTGACATCCGTCAGGAACTGAAAAGCCTTAAAGGCGAAGTGGTCAATACCCTTAAGAAGTACGAGTCGCAGCTGGGTTCGTTTGTAAAGGAAGATGACAGGGAAGAGGAATAACTCGCTGGAAGTCAGCCTGTCATATGACTTTTACATATACCTGCCGCTGACGCGGTCCGTCAAATTCACAAAAATAAATACCCTGCCAGGTACCAAGAACAAGCCGGCCGTTTTCCACGATTACCTGTTGTGAGAAACCGAACAAGCCGGCTTTGATGTGTGCCGCGGAGTTGCCTTCCATATGCCGGTAACCGTCCCGCAGCGGCACGATCTTGTCCAGCTCGGTCAAAATGTCATGTACGACGTCGGGGTCAGCGTTTTCGTTGATGGTTACACCTGCGGTAGTATGCGGTACAAATACTGTGCAGATTCCTGATTTGATGCCGCTTTCCGTTACGGCTGCCTGAACCTCCCGGGTAATGTTCCGCATTTCAGCGGATCTGGATGTGGTGATGCCAAATTTGGTCATATTATTCATCCTCCTGTATTTCAAAAGCTCCTGGTGATTTGGTCGTGCTCACTTTTAGATATGGATCCTCCGGTAATTATCCTATCATTTACAATGGCATCCATGCAAGGAGGCAATTGACTTTTGCAGGTGGCCATCCCATGCCAATCCATCCTGTGATAATATCACGGCAATAAAAAATGCAAAAATTCAAATAACTCTTGATTTGCCTGAGCAGGACTGCTATAATTTAATTTAATTTTATAAACGCATGCAATGACGGGGAAGAGTACACCTGTAATTTTTACAGAGAGCCGGAGGTCGGTGTGATCCGGTAGAAGAGCGGGAAGAAGGCAGCCTCTGAGCATTACCTTGAGAAACCGGAGCGTCGTTGACGGCTTCGCGATGAAAGGCTGACGTGTCCTCACGTTACAGGGGGTGGGTATGCATGTACCCGCAAAGAGAACGCATTGCAGCGTTAATTAGGGTGGTACCGCGGATAACTCCTTCGTCCCTTTCGTTAGGGAACGAGGAGTTTTTTATTTGCGCTTGATACCCGGCTTTTCAAAATCACACGAAAAAGGAGAGGATTAGGATGGAAGAAATTCTGGAGATTCTTGAAAAAAACAGCAAGGCAAGCGAGGAGGATATCGCGCTGATGCTCAGCAAAAGTGTGGAGGAGGTACGCGCCACCATAAAGAAACTGGAAGCGGACAATGTCATCGTAGGCTACAATACACTGATCAATTGGGATAAATCAAACAGGGAAAACGTGATTGCGCTGATCGAGGTCAAGGTCACGCCGCAAAGAGGGCAGGGCTTTGACAAAGTGGCGGAGCGCATATACAGATACCCGCAGGTTAAGGCGTGTTACCTCATGTCGGGCGGATTTGACCTGACGGTCATTATTGAAGGCGGCAATATGAAGGAGGTTGCACTTTTTGTAGCGGAAAAGCTGGCGCCTTTGGACGGCGTGCTGAGCACCGCCACCCATTTTGTTCTGAAGAAATACAAGGATGAAGGAGTTATATTTGAACAGAAGGACAAGGATGACAGGGAGGCATTGATATTATGAACCTATCGGACATGATACGACCATCTGTTAAAAATGTGCCGCCGTCCGGTATCAGAAAATATTTCGATCTGATCAACGAAATGAAGGATGCCATATCACTGGGCATCGGAGAACCTGATTTTGTGACGCCATGGTGCATCAGAGAGGCGGGTATTTATTCTCTGGAGAAGGGACATACTCATTATTCCTCCAATCCGGGCTTTATCGAATTAAGAAGGCAGATCGCAAAATACGTGTCACGCAAATATGATGTGGATTACAACCCCGCCAATGAGATCGTGGTCACCGTAGGCGCAAGCGAAGGAATTGATATCGCGCTTCGGGCGCTTGCAGGACCTGGCGACGAGGTCATCATTCCGGAGCCAAGCTTTGTGGCATACAAGGGCTGCACCAGTTTTACCGGTGCTACTCCCGTAACCATAGACCTGAAGGCAGAGGACGAATTCAAGCTGCAGCCGGAACAACTGGAGAAGGCGTTGACAGATAAGACCAAGGTGGTTATCCTGCCCTATCCGAATAACCCCACCGGCGCCATCCTGACCCGGGAGGAACAGAGGAAGCTGGTAGAGGTGCTGAAAGACAGAGATGTTATTGTCATTTCCGATGAAATATACGCTGAGCTGACCTACAGCGGCAAACATGTTTCCTTTGCCAGCTTTCCGGAAATGAAAGAAAAGACCATCCTGATCAACGGATTTTCCAAGGCTTTTGCAATGACCGGCTGGAGGATCGGCTATGCATGTGCGCATCCCGTGCTGATCGAGGCAATGAACAAGATCCACCAGTACGCCATCATGTGTTCGCCTACCACGGCTCAATATGCCGCTTCCGAAGCGCTCAGCAACTGTGACGGAGAAGTGGAGGCTATGGTGCGGGAATACAACCGGAGAAGACGTATCATGATTGACGGCTTTAGAAAAGCGGGATTGGACTGTTTCGAGCCAATGGGCGCCTTCTATGTCTTTCCCTGTATCCGCTCCACCGGAATGTCCTCCGACGAATTCTGCGAAGGGCTGCTGAAGGAGGAAAGAGTGCTCGCAGTGCCGGGCTCCGCCTTCGGAAGCTGCGGAGAGGGCTTTATCCGGACGACCTACGCCAACTCCTATGAAAATATTATCGAAGCGATGAAGAGAATACAGCGGTTTGTGCAGAACCACCGGTGAAAGCACTTTACAGTTTCGATCAGGATGGCAGAGCAATATAAAAATGTAAATTTGTAAAGAAGGAAGCTGCAGGGTTTTTGCAGCTTCCTTCTTTAAATATGGCGTATGCCTGTCAGATCGCTGCTTCTCCGGTTTCGCCCGTTCTGATCCGGATGGCGTTTTCTACATTGTAAACAAAGATCTTTCCGTCTCCCACATTACCGGTTTTTGCTTCCCTGGTCAAAATTGAAATCACTTCTTCAAGAGTTTCGTCTTTAACAACGATTTCAAGCTTGATTTTGGGAAGCAAATTCAATTTAACCTCCGTTCCGCGGTAATATTCCGTTCTGCCCTTCTGATGGCCGCAGCCCATCACCTGGCTGATGGTCAGGCCCAGAATATTGTATTTGTTGAGTGCGTCCTTGATATCCTCAAGCTTTTCTGGACGAATGATCGCCTCTATTTTTTTCATAATGACACCTCCGTTTATCTGTTTAATTTAGATTATATCAAATTAATTTAGATTATATCGAAATTGTTTCCTGCGATGCAAAGTCAGGATAAGCATCCTCGCCATGCTGAGCGGTATCCAGGCCTTCGTCCTCCTCTGCACTGGCTGCGCGCAGCTTGGTGAAAAGGGATATGATCTTCAATAGGATGAATGAACCGAGACCTGAAAAGACAATCGTGGCCACTATGCTGATAGCCTGAATGCCAAGCTGTTCCGGGTTGCCGAAGAAAAGTCCGTCGTTACCGCCGGGATTTACTGCCTTACTGGCAAACAGACCGGTTGCAAGAGCGCCCCAGATACCGCCTATGCCGTGGCAGCCAAATACGTCAAGTGAATCGTCATAGCCAAGCTTCGGTTTAATAATGGTGATGGCGGTGTAGCACAGCGGGCTGACAACCAGACCTATTATCAACGCAGGAATGACACTGACATAACCGGAGGCCGGAGTGATTGCGACAAGTCCGACCACTGCTCCTGTAGCGGCACCGAGAATGGTAGGCTTGCTGCGGTGCAGCCATTCGATCATGACCCAGGAAAGAGCCGCTGCGGCTGCTGCCGTATTGGTTACAAGAAAGGCATTCATGGCAAGGCCATTGGCTATCAGTGCGCTGCCGCCGTTAAAGCCGAACCAGCCGAACCAGAGCAGTGCTGCACCCACTACGACAAATGGAATATTGTGTGGCACCATCGGTGTTGTCTTGTAGCCTTTTCTTTTTCCAAGCACCAGGGCTGCAACAAGTCCGGCTACACCGGAGCTGATATGAACTACGGTACCGCCGGCGAAATCCAGCGCACCGAGATTTCTCAGCCAGCCGTCCACGCCCCATACCCAGTGGGCAAGCGGATCATATACAAACGTACACCAGAGCAGGATAAATGCCAGGAAAGCCGGAAAGCGCATTCTCTCCGCAAAGGATCCGGTTATCAGGGCAGGTGTGATAATGGCGAACATCATCTGGAAAAGCACCCAGAGCGAATGGGGGATTGTCGCGGCATAGGCGGCATTAGGAGCTTCGCCGACACCGTTGAGACCCAAAAAGTCCAAACCGCCGAACAAATGGAATTTATCCGGTCCAAAGGCGATGGTGTAGCCAATCACAACCCACTGCACCGAGATGAGAGCCATAATGATAAATGAGTTCATCATAGTATTCAATACATTTTTTTTCCTGACCATACCGCCATAAAACAATGCAAGACCGGGAGTCATAATAAACACCAGAACCGTTGATACGAAAATGAATGCGGTATCACCCGTATCTACCACCGCTTCGCTTTCTGCAAAGGCAAAACCCGGGATACATAAAACAACCAACAACAATACAAGTACAGCCAATAACCTCTTTTTCATAAAACCACTCCTTCATTCAATTAATTTGAATTATTACAGTGAAAAGCAGGTTGGGGTGATATTATCGGCTTTGATAATTCAGGATACGAATCCTCTCCAGAATCGCAACGATGAGATTTTGGAAAACAAAAAAGACGCATTATCAAGAGAGTTCCATCTCTGGATAAGCGCCATCACTTCATTTCGTCACTGTAATTATTGGTAATTATAGCACGGGTCTTTTAAAAATGCAAGATTAAAGTTTAAAAAATTCAAAATTTTTAAATTGGCAGCAAAGCCGTAAAGGAAATGAATCATAAAAAAGCTGATATAAATCGTAACAACACTGCATTTAAATGCGGATATCATGCTTATATAATGCTGGTATAATGATCGCGTTCAACGAGAGGTGACTGCATGCTGAAAGCAATATATAGACAAAAACTGCTGTTTCTAATGTCCATTCCCTTCATAATCTATGTGATTATATTTACCTATGTACCCATATGGGGATGGATTATTGCATTTTTGGACTACAAACCGGGCGGGCAGATTTTAAAGAGCAAGTTTGTCGGTTTGAAGTATTTTATGGAGATGTTTACAAGCGAAAGCTTTTATCTTGCACTCAGAAACACCCTTGTCTTAAGCATTTTGAACCTTGTGCTCGGAACAGTCATAGCGGTGGTTTTTGCCATTCTTTTAAACGAACTGCGGAGCATGGCCTTCAAACGGACAGTACAGACCATTTCCTACCTCCCCCACTTTGTTTCATGGGTCGTGGTGGCGGGAATATTCGGCAGGCTTCTGGCAATTGACAACGGAACGATCAACGAACTGCTGATGAAATTGAACATCATCAGCGAGCCTATCGCATTCCAGATGAAAGGAAACTGGTACTGGGGGATCGTCACGTTCGCGAACATATGGAAGGAAACCGGCTGGAACGCAATTATTTATATTGCAGTCCTGGTCACGATCAATGTAGAGCTATATGAGGCCGCCACGGCAGACGGCGCCAACCGGCTCCGCAGGATATGGCATATATCGCTTCCCGGAATCAAAAACACCATCGTCATCATGGTGGTTCTCCAGTCAGGGTGGCTTCTGGGCATTGGTTTTGAACAGGCAATACTGATGGGGAACAACGCGGTTCTGCAATATTCGGACGTACTTGCAACCTACGTGATGCGATATGGCATACAAATGGGACGGTTTTCATTTGCTACTGCCGCCGGGATTTTCCAGTCCTTGGTTGGTTTGATCCTGGTCTTCACTGCAAACCGTCTGGCAAAAAAGATCAGCAATACACAAATATTCTAGGGAAGGAATGCTGCAAAATATGAAATTGAGTGCTGGAAGCAGGGCGTTTGAAATATCGAATACCATATTCTTTACGATTATTGCCTTTATAACCCTTTACCCGTTCTGGAATGTAGCGGTCATTTCGCTCAATGATCCGCTGGATACGCTAAGCGGCAGCTTGTTTTTCTGGCCCAGGAAATTTTCGCTTTTATCCTATCAGTCCATCTTTCAGGGCAATAACGACCTTTTGCCGGCCTTCTGGAATTCTGTTGCCCGTACGGTGCTCGGAACGTTTCTGAGTGTGTTTTCCACCACGCTGTTGGCGTATGTTTTAAGTCGGAAGGACTTTGTTGCCAGAAAACTGTTTACCCGGATATTTATGCTGACCATGTATATCAACGGCGGACTGATCCCTACATATGTCCTGTTCAGGCAGCTTGGGCTGATGAACAACTTCCTGGTCTATGTCCTGCCATCGCTGATCAGTGCGTTTTATCTGCTGGTAATGAAATCCTTTATGCAGGATATACCGGAAAGCCTCAAGGAAGCCGCCGTTATCGACGGTGCCAATGATTTTCAGATATTCATGAAGGTGATCATACCGATGTGCGTACCGGTTATAGCGACCATTGCCCTGTATATCGCCGTCTACCAGTGGGGATCATGGCAGGATACCTATTTCTTTGCTTCACGCAATAAAAGTCTGACCACACTTCAGTATGAAATGGTGAAGATCATTAACCAGGCGACATCCCAAATGTCTGCGGAACAGATAAGGGAACAGGCGCAGCGCGGAATGCG
>JAEZMC010000287.1 GCA_023435805.1 Bacillota bacterium
GTTCAGGCTGGAAGATTGTCAGAAGGCCTTCAACATGATGTACAACAAGACGGAAGTATTTACAAAGGTACTTTTCAAGCCTGAAGATTGATTGCAGTTGTGGAATGAATCTGGAAATAGGAGATGGCAATTATGCTGGCATATGTATATGAAGGTGACGGCAAGCTTATACTCAAGGATATGCCCAAACCGAAGGCACAAAGAAACAGTGCGGTTATAAAAGTAAATTCGTGCTCTATTTGTGGTACGGATTTCAGGACATATATTCATGGAAGTAAAAAAATAGCACCTGGGACAATCGTGGGGCATGAAGCGATAGGTACCATAACGGAAGCAGGACAGGGAGTAACGGGCTTCCGGCCCGGAGACAGAGTTGCTGTTGCACCAGCCATAGGATGCGGTCAATGTTACCCCTGCAAATCAGGGTATCCCAACATGTGTGATGATCTGAAAACCATAGGCTTCCAATACAACGGCGGATTTGCCGAGTATATGGAAATACCCGAGGCTGCTTTTTCCATGGGTAATGTAAACAAGCTCAGTGACCTTATCGAAGATGACGAAGCGGCCCTGGCGGAACCTATCGCCTGTGTTGTGAACTCACACAGCTTTTTAAATATAAGAAAGGGCGACTATGTAGCCATTTTTGGTTCCGGTTTTATAGGCTGCATGCATGCTGAGCTGGCCCTGTACAGCGGTGCTGAAAAGGTGATAATGATTGAAATATCAAAAAGCCGGGCAGAGGCAGCCGTAAATTTGGTAAAAAGCATAGAGATGGTAAATCCTTCAGAAGTGGATTCCATTCAGGAAGTGATGAAACTGACTAACGGCAGAGGGGTCAATGTTGCAATTACAGCCTGCTCTGTGGGAAAAGCCCAGGAGGATGCTTTGCAAATTGCTTCCAAAAGGGGAAGAGTAAGTCTTTTTGGAGGTATCCCGGGAGATGGCAGGGGCTTTATCGACAGCAACCTGATTCATTACAAGGAATTGTCGGTATACGGCGTTCATGCCTCCACTCCGGAACAGAACAAGAGAGTACTGGACAGGATAACAACAGGAAGTCTGAAGGTTAAGAAATATATAACCAGGGCTTATCCGCTGATAAATATTCAGGATGCCTTTGAAGCTATAAAGAACGAGAATATTATGAAGGCTGTCATAAAGCCTTGACGAAGGGGAATGGATATGGATAAAAGGTTTATAATGTCCATTGATCAGGGTACCACCGGCACCAGGGTGATCCTCTTCAACCACAATGGTATGGTTCATTCATCAGCGTATCGTGAAATTACGCAGATATACCCCAATCCGGGCTGGGTGGAACATGACCCCATGGAATACTGGGACACCACAGTGGTTTGCATGAAGGAAGCACTGGAAACCGGAAAGGTTAAGCCTTGCGAGATTGCAGCCATAGGAATCACCTGCCAGAGGGAAACCACCGTAATGTGGGATAAGGATACAGGGATGCCTGTTTACAATGCAATTGTCTGGCAGAGCCGACAAACAGCTGAAATATGTGAAGATCTGAAGGCGCGGGGATATGTGGAAGCGGTCAGGGAAAAAACCGGACTTATTATCGATGCTTATTTTTCATCTACTAAAATAAAATGGATCATGGATAACGTTCCGGGAGTGAAGGAAAAGATCAAAGCCGGCAGGGTATGCATGGGCAATATAGACAGCTGGCTTATATGGAAGCTCACCGATGGTGAATACCATGTGGAGGACTATTCAAACGCCTCCAGAACAATGCTGCTTAATATTAATACCCTGCAATGGGATAATGAACTTTTGGATGCCCTGGACATTCCTGTTTCGATTTTGCCACAGTTGGTTCCTTCCAGCGGTATCATGGCAAGGACCAGCAAAAAGGTTTTCTTTGGTGAAGAGGTGCCGATAGCCGGTGATGCCGGAGACCAGCATGCAGCAACCTTCGGACAGACCTGCTTTAAGCCTGGAATGGCTAAAAACACTTATGGTACTTCACTTGCACTGATGATGAATATTGGCAATAAGCCTATACTGTCAAAAAACAGCCTGACAACAGATTTGGCCTGGAAGATAGGAGGGCAGGTTGAATATGCCCTCGAAGGAGTTGTATTTACAGGCGGCGCCGTAGTTCAATGGCTGAGAGACGGCTTGAAACTTTTTAAAAAAGCATCTGAATGCGATGAAATGGCAGAAAGGGTAGCAGATACAGGAGGTGTTTATCTGGTGCCGGCCTTTACAGGTCTATGCGCCCCGTACTGGGATATGTATGCCAGAGGATTATTAATCGGAGTTACCAGGGGTACCACAGCTGAGCATATTTGCAGAAGCGCACTGGAATCCATGGCTTACCAGACAAGGGACGTTATAGAGTCGATGGCGGCAGATTGCGGTGAGGTGCCATTATCACTCAGGGTAGATGGTGGAGCAGTAAAAAGTGAATTTCTAATGCAGTTCCAGGCCGATATACTAGGCATTCCCATCCAACTGCCGGTTGTAACAGAAATGGCCGCATTGGGAGCAGCATATCTGGCAGGCCTTGGTGTAGGCTTTTGGAGCAGCCAGGAGGAAATTGCCGGTCAGTGGCGTGTGGCAAAAACCTTCGAGCCGCGAATGGGAGCAGACCAGAGGGAAGAGCTTTACCAGGGCTGGAAGAGAGCTGTTGAAAGATCACTGAATTGGGCCAGGTAAACCAGGACTTTTAAATTTGAAAAGATGTAGCGGAGTAAAAGGTGGTAGCAATACCACCTTTTTTATTCCCGTTTTCTCAACAACGTCATTAGTCCCCCACCTAAAAACAATTATCAAAATAAAGCCATTTCTGATTGTTGATGATGAGCTTCCTATCCGGCAAATGCGTAATAAATGGTAAAGCTCTTGCTTTTGTGTTCGTGGCAACAGATTAATGACTAAATGTTGACGGGAGCACTCGCTTTCGTTCTGCTTACTAAATCCGCATTTACTACAATGTGTCTGCATTCGGTATTTCCTACAATGGCTTCAATTAAAATATCCACACAGTTTCTAGCTATCTCGGGTATGTTCTGTTTTATGTAGTTGAAGTTATTGCTGCTGGCTTTGTCAAAACAGCATAGCTCCAGTTCTGAAAGCTTTTCCGGGTATTCCTCCTCCAATATCCTTGCAACGATATTTGCCATCTCCTGATTGGCACAGAATATTCCTGAAAGATTCGTTGCATCATCAATAGATTTCTTTACGACAGCATATTTTTCCTTTTGGGATTCTATATTCAGATCTATCAGGCAAAAATGATTTCTGTTAATAGAAATATTGTTGTCAAGAAGGGCTTCCTCAAAACCCTTGATTCTATCAAAGGTGACGCTGTTGCATTTGCTTTATTTTTTAATATATGTTATAGTCTAGTAAGTAATTTTGTTTTTTCAAATGTTTGGCTCCGATATATGCGATTTTGATATCATAGAGCGGGAAACTCAATTTTATGAGTTGCTTGCTC
>JAEZMC010000343.1 GCA_023435805.1 Bacillota bacterium
GTTTCATGATGACCCTGACAGCCTTCCGGAATTTGAAGGACAAGCTCTCCGCCGATGAAACAGCCAGAAATATACGCAACGCTACCGCCGAAGTGTTCTTTGATTTATACAAGGCGGTATTCAGAAAGGCTCGGAGATCATCCGACAATTCCAGGCTCATTAAAATGTTTTTATCATTCGGTTATATGGATGATAAGCTGCTTGACAACGACCAGATATTGGCCATATACAAACTAGCCGGCATGGAGGATATCAACCGTACGTCAAATGTGTTCTATATGGATGAATGGTTTGAAAAGATCATCTCCCTTGAAAAGGATCCGTCCATCAATCACTTCGGTCTGGATTATTACGATGTGTTCCGTGAACTGAAGAAACGCGGGCAGGTTACAGATAAAGATAAAGCGGCCTATGATAATGACTCGGATGGAAGGCTGACTTTTGAAACGAACAATATGTTCCGTACAAACCATAAGCTTTGTCAGGGGCAGATTTCGATATACTTTCCCATCCTTCACAGAGACATGGCACCGGCCAGCCCGGCTCGTGCGCATGTTACACCGGCACTGATAAAAGAAAAGCTGGACAGGATACTTGAAATCGATTATTCGGCATTTCACCGGGAAATCAACTACCGTGACCCTTCCAAAGGTATTGAAAAAGAACTCGTGATGATGTCCGTCGTCCCCGATTTCATACTCATGCCGGTTTACGGCTCACGCGCCATCATGTGGCAGGAAATCACCGGGAGGGCAAGAAATACACCGGGAAGATTACTCATTCCCATATTTACCGATGAAAATCTTGATGACATGCTAGTAAGACTGGTCGGCAACTTCAGATGGGAGCTGTGCCGGACGATGATGGGCGCCGCGTGGAATGATGTCACACAGAGCTCTCTGACCTCCGATTACACGGATTATATACAGTTCTACCGTAAGAACCGTGATCTGTCGGATGACGCCAAAGAAAAGTTAAAATCACAGATTTCTAAATACCACAATAAGACACGCGACATTTTTACTTCAGACTATGAGCTTTGGATCAACAATGAAGCCAAAGGCAACCCCAGGTTGAACAAAGTGTCCAGAAGCATTCTTTTCAAACATTGCCCTTTTTCAAAAGGCATTCGAAGTCAGCTGGAACGGCAGCCGATGTACGTCGATATGATTAACGTTATGAAATTTCAGAGGGCAAAGCAGGCAAAAGACCTGGAGAATCGCTACAGCAAATACCTTAAGGCCGGCATTGCACTGGATGCAGCCCTTACGCACAACCTGGAGTTCTATCGTGATCTGTAGAAAACAACCAGCCTATCTGGCCTTCGACAGCATTTTTTCGTATTCCTGCCTTTGCTTTTCGAGATAGGCTTCGAAGGAGCTTTTCGTAGCGATATCGAAATGGGTAAGCTGCAAACCGTATTCAAAACAGTTCTGCAGCTTTCTTTTCCATATTAGCCTGCCGCTGAAATAAAACATGCTTTTATCGGTAATCAGATCAATATCGATTTGTTCCTCTTCATCCAGCTCTACTTGCGATATCACTGCCATTCCATACATGCTCACGTTTTTCGCCACAAAATGCAGGCGTTTGCCGGAAAACTTCCTTCGTGCACTGACGGTAAGCGATACCGGGTATCTCTCAAAGATACGCCTCTCTTCGTTGATTTCCTTTTCCGGATATTCCAATTCGACCAGACCCGCCGACTTGTCGATCGACCTGACATCCGCCGGGAGCATATGAAGGTGTCCGTCCAGATAAAAAAGTAGCACTGTCGGATCATCTATCTGAAACATATCGACTTTTCCCGACAGCGGCGCCAATTTTACAATCCTGCCGTTATTACCGTCTATCCTGCATTTCAAAAGGTAATCTATGCTGTAAATTTTTAACACTATTTCGTCAAGCTGAGCTGGAATATTCATTTTGCCTCCAGTATCAAGTACGTTATTGAACATCAGTTGATAATACAGATTATATTATGTATGTGCTTGACTTCATTTTATATCTAATCTTTAATTATTTTACCAGACTGACAATTTCATTTCAATATCACTTAACAGCTTTTTACATGTAGCGGAATTCATGCCAGGTCTCCCCTGAGCCACCCTGTGCGGCAGCATACCTGCACAGGGTCAGGTACTGCCCGGCATACTAAACCCTTCCCAATCATTTTTATATAGAATGCGTTAACCGGAAACGTTATTGCTTCTAGCATCAGCAACAATATTCTGCGCCCAATAGCCTGTACGAACGACGAGCACCCCGATCACACTCTTGATGACATCAGTGAAATAGCTGATGGGATAGATTGCGTAGATATTCAGCTGTGTAAAATGTGTAATCGCATAGGCAACCGGCACGCAGACGCACCATGAGTATGCGCTGTCGAAAAGGAAGGTGACAAATGTCTTTCCGCCGGAACGAAGCGCAAAATAACAGCAATTTGAAGTAGAGTTGAACGCCATGTAGATCGCACAGGTTATCATAAAATGCGTTGCAAGCCTGCGCACTTCAACGGTTGTATTATATATTCTCGGGATGAAGGGTGAGACAGCTATCAGCAATACGCACATTACCATGCTGATACAGACACCGAAAAAAATCAGCTTCCATACATCGCTTTTTGCGCGTGACATATCTCCTGCGCCAAGGGACTGCCCGACCAGAACTGCAACGGCTGCACCCATGGAAAGGAACACGACATTGAACAGATTGATCACCGAGCTGGCTATATTCAGCCCGGCAACCACATTCAATCCGCAAGTCGAAAAGATCTGTGTCATCGTTGTTACTCCCAGTGACCATAACAGCTCGTTGACCAGAAGTGGCATCCCTTTACAAAATATTGTCCGTGCAAGTCCCCGGGGTACTTTCATGGTTCTGTATAAACCTGCAGCAAATTGAAAACGCCCGGTGTGCCGATGCGTATACCACACAATGATAGCGAGCTCTACGTAGCGGGATATGACTGTGGCCACAGCAGCTCCGGCAACACCTAGAGCGGGAAAGCCCAATTTTCCGAAAATCAGAATATAATTAAGGCAAAGATTTGTCAACACAGCCGCAAGGCTGGCCTTCATAGGCAGCACCGATTCACCGGTTTCGCGCAGCGTACCGCTGTAGGACTGTGAAAGTGCAAATGCAGGTAACCCCCATAGCATGATATTCAGATACGTCCGGCCATATTGAAGCATTTCGGCTGCCTCAGCCGCATTGCCCTCTCCGGTAAGATACAGGGAAATCAATGAGTCGCCATAGATCAGAAAGATCGCCACGGCACCCGCCAATACCGTCACTGACGTCCATAGCTTGAAGCGGAATGTACTGCGAACTCCTTCCTGATCACCTGCTCCATAAAACTGCGCACCGAAAATGCCCGCACCGGCCGCTCCACCGAAGAGCGTCAGGTTGAACACAAAAATAAGCTGATTTGCTATGGCAACACCGGACATTTGAGCAGTGCCGACCTGTCCCACCATTACATTGTCGAGCAGACTGACAAAGTTGGTGATCGTGTTCTGCACAATGATCGGCAGCAACAGCGCCATAACGGTTTGATAGAAAGTGCGGTCCCCGATAAATGTACGGCGGAATTTGCCCAGCGCGCCGGCCGGTGCGGATAATTGGTTCATTTTTGTCCCCCCAGGATGACTTTCACTATATCCGCAACGATAGTAGCACATAAGCTCGGGTAAGTCCAGTATTAATTTCTCTTCGGTGCCGCAAAAAAGTGCGGGTAACTGTCCTCCCGATTCATAGCAGCATGTTTTTAAAAAATCCGATATTCGGGCACAACCGAATAGTACGCAAGTTTTAATGCCTTTCCGTCTTTCATTTCCGGCCATTTGTCCAGATAGACATATACGTCTTCGTACAGCGGACTGATATCCAGAAGCCATTCGCCTGAACTCAGCAGATGCGCAAAACGCTTCAAACCAATCCGCCAGGTCAGCCCTGTATAATAGAAGTCTGCCATCAGTTCCCCGTCTCGGGTAATTTCAGCAGCATCACCTTCAAAATCGATATTCAGGAAAACATCTCCGCACCCGTTCATAAAATCATGCTCCGCCGAAATGCGGTATTGCATATGCCCCTCAGCCGACACCCCCACAGGTTCGATGGTTACCTTTGGCTGCACAGCCGTCCAGGTCAGCCGATATTGACTGAAGATGCCGACTTTTTCATTGATGGCATAATGATGTACCTTCTGATTATCTGGCAATTGGGGGAAGGCAAGAATAGCCGCTTTGGTTTTTCCTGCGGATACGCCCTGAAGCTGCTGATCGTCGACGAATAGATCCATCTCTGAAATCACGGCATAGCTTCCTCCGTTCAGTTCATACAGATTGAAACGGGATGCCTGCTGCTTCGTCAGTGTGACAATATGAATCCTGGCCCCCTGTGCATTTTCAAGAATAATCGGGTCCGGAATGCTGTTCCCATCCCCGAACTCCTGATAAATGGTCACCTGCGACATGTCTTCCGCCTTCACACAGCCGGATACAACTTGTTTGACCGTCTGCCGGTCAAAACGGTACTCAATCTCCTGTCCTGGCTCGCCATAATAGAAATAATATCCATTTCCCTGATATATCAGGCTGGTCAACGGCTGCATGGTCGCATACTTAAGCTTCACACCGCCGAGGTGCTGATTAAACGGCAGTATTCTCCACTGGCCTGATTTAAGGCTTACCTCCGGGAATACAATGACCTCTCCTTCCACCTCGACTGTAAATTTCAGATTTTTCTGCGGCTCCATTTCAAGATTGTGTTGGTAGGTGTTGACAAACAGGAACCCTGTATCGCCAAGATAACGTACAGCACATCTCAGTGTGGCTGGGTCATCCGGACGGATCTCCCTGTCATGAGGTATATAACATGAAGACTTTGCTAAAATGGCTTGCTGACTCCTGGCAAACAGATGCAGGCGGCGAAGCGCATGATAGGAAGGGTTACTCTGGCCATACTCGCCTAAGGGCGCCTGATAGTCATAGGTCAGCCTGGGCAAATCATTCGGAAATCCCGTTGCCCGGGTTTCCTGGAATGTTGTCAGTTCTCCGACAGGGTTTGTTCCGCCATGATACATATAGTATCCCAGCATGACTGTGCCTGATCCAAGCTTAACAAAGGCCATCGCTTCCGTGTCCTCCGCCGTAATGATCGGGCGGCGCTGGTAGCAGCACTGCATGCCGCCGCCAAGCTCACACGTGGCAAATGGGTAATTGTCCATATTGTATGTGCTTTCATGGAATCGTGTTGCTACAAGATCTGAGCCGACTGAGATGTCGTCCCGCACGGAAGTGAATACGAAGTTGATGTTCGGCGGTACCTTGTCTATGTGCTGTTCCCAGGCACCTTCCACATAAGCGGCCATGACCGGCAGAAATTCATCTTCCACAACAACGGCTCCGCCCCAACCCGTTGCGGTATAGAACGGGACATCAAATCCGGTTTCAACAGCCATTCTCTTCAGCGTCATCATATGCTCACGGCCTTCATCCCCTCCCAGGCCATGGCAATGACCGTATTCATTATCGAGCTGGATGCCGATAATCGGACCATTTTCCTTATATAGCAGCGTTTTTACCTGTTCATGAATTGCTGAATAAAGCCGCTGGACGTATTTGAAGTATTCCGGGTCGTTGGTTCCGGGCGCCTGGGTTTTTTTGAACAGCCAGTCGGGATAGCCGCCATTTCTGACTTCGCCGTGATTCCACGGGCCAATCCGGAGAATCACCTTCAGGCCAACCTCGCCGCAAAGCGTCATAAAGCGCTTCAAATCATACCGGCCGTCCCATCTGAACCGGCCCTCTATTTCTTCATGATGAATCCAGAAAACATAGGTTGCAACCGTATCCGGTCCCCCGGCTTTGATCTTTTGCAGCGCCTCCTTCCAGTATTCACATGGATAGCGTGAAAAATGAAATTCAGCGGTAATCGGAAACCATGGTTGTCCATTTTGCGTAAAGTACCTCCGGTTAACCCCAACTTCCTCACCATTTCTGTTCCTGCCATACATCAGCACCTCTGGCGGTGGAATATCCTTTTTGGGCAGTGACAAGCGTATTTCCTTCATAACATCCCCCTCTATCAACCCTTGTTATCAGTCTATCATAATCCCGGCTTGCTTCACATGGGCAAGATCAAATCAGCATGGTTTCTGGAATTATATACTTCAGAGCTAAATGGTCGAGAGAAGAATCTGATGGCGGTACCTGATTCTATTGCAGGACGAATGTCAGTCTATTTCTGACTGGAGGTGACGAGCGTAAGGTCAGCGTATGATTTGATGATAAAACCGTCATTCCACCGAATGACGGTTTATCATCTCTGTTTTACCCGGTATATCTGACCGAATTTTCAAAAGCTTCCTTGTCTTAAGCATTCTAAATGCTTTTGAGGTGCGGTAACCACGTCCCAGGACAATACAACGCTCTCAAACCCCTGATCCCGGGCGATTTTGACACTGTTGGTCACATAATGCTCGTTGCTGTCCGGCATTTTTTCATTCTTATTAATTTCAATTCCCTGCGAAATATCACAGGCAGCTCCCTTCATCATGTTCATCTGCAGAG
>JAEZMC010000350.1 GCA_023435805.1 Bacillota bacterium
GAATCTCATTGATGAGAGAGCTCTTTCCCGAACCTGAGACGCCTGTCACTGCAGTAAGCACTCCCAGCGGTATATCTACATTGATATTTTTCAGGTTGTTCTCCCTTGCACCGAGGATCCTGACCCATTTACCGTTTGGCTTGCGCCTTTTCACAGGTACTTCGATACGCTTTTTACCACTGAGGTATTGGCCGGTTTGGGATTGCTCGCAGTTCTTAATATCATCAATCGTACCCTCTGCGACAACATAGCCGCCATGAACACCCGGACCGGGCCCCATGTCGATAATATGATCCGCGGCATACATCGTGTCTTCGTCATGCTCCACAACGATCAGCGTATTCCCCAGGTCCCGCAGTCTGGCCAGCGTCCTGAGCAGCCTGTCGTTGTCACGCTGGTGAAGACCGATGCTGGGTTCATCCAGGATATACAATACTCCCATCAGGCCCGATCCGATTTGTGTGGCAAGCCTGATCCGCTGCGCCTCGCCTCCTGACAATGTGCCTGCAGATCTGGACAGTGTCAGATAATCCAGTCCCACATCAACCAGAAAGCCAATTCTTGCGTTGATTTCCTTTAATATCTGGTTAGCAATAAGCCTGTCCCGTTCAGAAAGCTCCAGGTGGTCGAAAAATACCTTAACATCGTCCACAGGCAGATTGGTCAGTTCATGAATATTGCGGTCCCCAACCGTTACCGCCAGACTTTCCTTTTTCAGTCTGGCTCCCTTGCACTGCTGGCATGGGTTGCTGCTCATAAATTCTTCGTAATACTGCTTCATGCCTTCGGACTGGGTTTCCTTGTAGCGTCGCTCCATGCTGTTGATTACGCCTTCGAAGGGAGACATGAAGGTTCCGCTGCCATATTCCTTTTCATAGGCAATTTTTATTTTTTCGCCTTTGGTGCCGTACAGGATTATATCGATAATATGGCCGGGGAGCTTGTTTACAGGTGTACTGATTTTGAAGCCATAATGCTTTGCCAGTGCGTTGAGATACATTCTTGCATAGCCATCCCCGTTTTCAAAATTCCAGCCCCCAACTTTGATGGCGCCTTCTTCGAGGGATTTGGAGCGGTCGGGAAGGATAAGGTCCGGATCCATCTTCAGCAGAGTTCCCAGCCCGCTGCACGTCGGACAGGCGCCGAACGGGTTATTGAACGAAAACATCCTGGGTGTCAGTTCTTCCATGCTGATGCCGCAATCGCTGCATGCAAAGTTTTGACTGAACAGCATTTCCCGGCCGTCAGTCACATCCACAACCAGAATGCCTCCGCTGAGGCGAAGCGAGGTTTCAATGGAATCGGCAAGGCGTTTGGCAATATCCGGCCTGATAATGAGCCTGTCCACAACGATCTCGATGGTATGCTTCTTATTCTTGTCCAGCGAGATCGGATCATTGACATCGCGGACTTCACCATCTACTCTGATTCTGACATAACCGTTTTTCCTGGCGTCCTCGATCAGCTTGTGATATTCTCCCTTTCTGCCCCGCACAACTGGTGCCAGCAGCTGTATTCTTGTCCCTTCCTCCAGTCCGATGACGGCGTCGACCATCTGGTCGACGGTCTGCTGAGCGATCACTTTTCCGCACACCGGGCAATGGGGTACGCCGATACGGGCAAACAGCAGTCTAAGATAATCATAAATTTCCGTAACCGTACCAACTGTAGATCTTGGATTGCGGCTGGTGGTTTTCTGATCGATGGAAATAGCCGGTGAAAGGCCGTTTATGTAATCCACCTCCGGCTTTTCCATCTGTCCCAGAAACTGCCTGGCGTATGCAGAAAGTGACTCCACGTAACGCCTCTGTCCTTCCGCATAAATGGTGTCGAAAGCGAGCGAGGATTTGCCGGAGCCGCTCAGTCCCGTAATGACAACAAACTTGTCCCTTGGTATCTCTACATCGATATTTTTAAGGTTATGTTCCTTTGCACCTTTAATAAAAATGCTGTTTTTACTCATATTTCACACCTGTTCCCGCATATTTGCATCAATACCATTTTGATTATAGCCAAAGTTTTGAAGTGGACATTCATGTCCTCTAACATTATAACCAAAGCATTAAAAAAATGCAAACACTTGTTCGATATTTGCCTTGTTATTTTTTTACATGTTATTTACCCATTATTTTCAGGTCAATTGCATGCTTTTTCCGTATGCCCACAAGAAGCCCCACCGCGCCTTCAACATACCGGTCTGAATAAATAACGGGAAAGCAGCAATGCTTTCCCGATAAAGCTTCACTCTTTTATCTTTTTAATGGGTATGTTACAACTTCTTTTTCAGTTCCTGGAGCTTATCTCTCAGTGAGGCAGCCCGCTCGAATTGAAGCTCTCTTGCGGCTTCCTTCATTTCCTTCTCCAGCTTCTGCATCAAGGTCTGGAGTTCCTGTTCATCAAGCTGCTCCGCATACTGTTCGGCAGCATAACCCGTGTCCGTTTCTGCAACCAGCATGGTTTCCAATATATTCCTGACACTCTTCTGGACCGTGGTGGGCGTAATGCCGTTCCGCAGGTTGTATTCCATCTGGATCTTCCGACGTCTGTTGGTCTCGCTGATTGCCCTTTGCATCGAATCCGTTACGGTGTCCGCATACATGATAACCGTAACCTCCACGTGCCTTGCTGCTCTGCCGACGGTTTGTATCAGCGAGGTTTCCGAACGCAGGAAGCCTTCCTTGTCGGCATCCAGTATGGCCACCAGTGTAACCTCAGGGAGATCCAGTCCCTCCCGAAGCAGATTGATGCCGATCAGTACATCAAACACCCCAAGCCGCAGATTTCTGATCAATTCCATCCTTTCCAGCGTTTCAACATCCGAGTGAAGGTATTCCACCTTAAAATCCAGTTCCTTTAGATAAGAAGTCAAATCCTCCGCCATTTTTTTCGTCAGTGTGGTAACAAGCACTCTTTGCTGCTTTTCAACCCTTTTGGAGATTTCTCCGATCAGATCGTCCACCTGCCCTTTTACCGGCCGTACCAATATCTCGGGATCAATCAGTCCCGTCGGACGGATGATTTGCTCCACAACCTGCTGGGAATGCCTTTTTTCATATTGCCCCGGTGTTGCGCTCACATATACCGCCTGTTTGATTTTTTTCTCAAACTCCTCGAAACGCAACGGCCGGTTATCAAAGGCGGAAGGCAGCCTGAAGCCGAACTCGACCAGGGATTCCTTCCGCGACCTGTCCCCGTTGTACATGCTTCCGATCTGCGGTATGGATACATGGGATTCATCAACGATGAGCAGCATATCCTCAGGAAAATAGTCCAGGAGTGTATACGGTGCACTTCCAGGAGTCCTGCCGCTGATATGCCTGGAGTAATTCTCAATCCCCTGGCAGAAGCCGATCTCCTGCAGCATTTCAAGGTCGTATCTCGTCCGCTGCTCCAGCCGCTGTGCCTCCAGCAGCTTCCCCTGCTCCTTCAGCTCCTTCAGTCGCTCCTCGAGCTCCTGTTCGATGGTTGCAATGGAACGGAGCATTTTCGGCCGCGTTGTTGCATAGTGATTGGCCGGAAAAATCGCCGCGTGTGAACGGATACCCAATATCTCGCCCGTCAGGTAGTTTATTTCCGATATCCGCTCAACTTCGTCACCGAAAAATTCAACTCTGAGTACCCGGTCGGAGGAATCCGGCGGGAATATTTCCAAAACATCTCCCCTTGCCCTGAACTTACCGCGTCTGAAGTCTATTTCGTTTCTCTCGTATTGAATGTCCACAAGCTTTCTGATGATCTCGTCGCGGTCCTTCTGCATGCCAGGCCGCAGAGAAATCATCAGATCGGTATAATCCTCCGGATCACCAAGGCCGTAAATACAGGAAACACTGGCGACGATAATCACGTCACGCCTTTCAAACAATGCGGCAGTGGCGGAGTGCCTCAGTTTGTCGATCTCGTCGTTGATAGAGGAATCCTTTTCTATATAGGTATCCGTGGAAGCAATATAAGCTTCAGGTTGATAATAGTCATAATAGCTGACAAAATACTCCACTGCATTATTGGGAAAAAACTCCTTAAACTCGCTGCACAGCTGTGCTGCAAGCGTTTTATTATGCGCCATCACCAACGTAGGCCGCTGCACCCGTTCAATTACATTCGCCATGGTGAAGGTCTTTCCTGAACCGGTTACGCCGAGCAGCGTCTGATGCCTGTATCCGCGGTTCAGACCGGCCACAAGCCTGTCAACCGCTTCCGGCTGGTCCCCGCACAATTTGTAGTCCGAAACAATTTTAAACTCTGCCATACTTCCTCCAAAAACCTAAGGTAAACACATCTTCATGAACATATCCCATTTACATCTCATTATTATAACATATGTTTGTGCAAATTCAAACAAGTGTTCGTATTTTCGCCGTTCAAACCGGTTTGCTGCAAAGGGCTTTATACAATTTTTTTTATTGACACACCCATTTATCAGGTGTGATAATAGGATGATATATATATATTCTGGAGGTCGAACGTATGAAAGTTGCAAAATTTGGAGGAACCTCTCTTGCATCCTCCGATCAGATAAGAAAGGTTTGTTCCATTGTGACATCCGACCCGGACCGCAAAATAGTTGTTGTTTCAGCACCCGGCAAGCGTTTCAGGGAGGATGTCAAGGTTACCGACATGCTGATTGCCTGTGCTAAAGCAGGGTTGGAAAAAGGCAGCGCAGACAGCGAACTGCAAGCTGTCATAACGAGATATGCAGATATCGCATCCGAGCTCGGTGTCGACGGTGACATAACCGGAACCATCGCCGCGGACCTGGAAGCACGTGTGAAGGGAGATAAAAGCAACCCGGGCAGATATATGGACAGCCTGAAGGCAGCCGGCGAGGATAATTGCGCAAAGCTGGTCGCAGCATACCTGCAGAACACAGGCGTTGAAGCCCGCTATGTAAACCCGGGAGACGCCGGCCTGCTGTTGAGCGATGAATTCGGGAACGCACAGGTGCTTCCTCAGTCCTATGAAAACCTGAAAAGCCTTGCGGACCTGCCCGGCATCATAATTTTCCCAGGCTTTTTCGGATATTCCCTTACAGGTGAGGTCGTCACACTGCCCAGGGGCGGTTCCGACATAACCGGCTCCATACTTTCCGCTGCAGTCAGCGCCGACCTTTACGAAAATTACACCGATGTGGATCATGTCTATTCTGTTAACCCAAATCTGATCCATTCGCCAAAGCCAATTCATGAATTGACATACAGAGAAATGCGCGAGCTTTCCTACGCAGGCTTCAGTGTGTTCCATGAAGAAGCGCTTGTTCCGGTATTTCAAAAGGGAATTCCCGTCAGGATAAAGAATACCAATAACCCAGGTGCACCGGGAACCACCATTTTAAAGGAACGTCACAACATAACCGATCCTGTGGTGGGCATCGCCAGCGATACCGGTTTCTGTTTCATTTACCTCAGCAAGTATCTGATGAACCGTGAAGTGGGTTTTGGCCGCAAAATCCTGCAGATACTCGAGGAAGAGCACATATCATACGAGCATATTCCCTCCGGCATCGACAACATGTCCATCATATTGAAGCAAAACCTGCTGGACGAGCAGAAGGAAGCCCGCATCATTGAACGGATCAAAAAGGAGCTGGCTGTCGATGACATTTCCGTTGACAGGAATATAGCGCTGGTCATGATCGTCGGCGAAGGCATGCGCAATACGCTGGGCATTACAGCCAGAGCGGCCGGATCACTCTCCAGGGCGGGCATTAATCTGGAAATGATCAATCAGGGCCCCTCCGAGGTAAGCATGATGTTCGCTGTAAAAGCGCATGAAAGCGATAAGGCAGTGCGTGCTTTATATGAAGAATTCTTTATGCAGGCAACATGAAAAACTTTCCTGGTCTGCGCCAATATTTGAAAAACCGGCTCTTGTGCCGGTTTTTTTATATTACTGAGGCGTATCGCCATTTTTGTTTCGGGAGAGGCTGTGAATTTTGTCTATAATTTTATCCTTCAGAAGCAGTCCGACAACGAATAAAATCAA
>JAEZMC010000428.1 GCA_023435805.1 Bacillota bacterium
GGCTACCGATATGCCCAGTACAGGGATTACGACTTTGCCGTACAGGTGGACGGAGACGGGCAGCATGATCCGGAATATATTCCCACGTTGTTCGCAGAGCTGGAAAAAGGTTCAAATCTTTGCATCGGCTCCAGATATATTGATAAAAAGGGCTTTCAGTCATCGAAATTACGGCGTTTTGGCATACGCTACTTCAGCATCCTCATCTATTTTTTTACCGGACAGATCATCAAGGATCCGACTTCCGGCTTCAGAGCCGGTGACCGTATGGCGATCAGACTGTTTGCATACGACTATCCCCGGGATTATCCCGAACCGGAATCCATCGTGAACGCAGCCAGGCAGAATTTGAAGGTATCTGAAGTACCTGTTGTCATGAACAGGCGGAAGGAGGGGAAATCCTCCATTACAGGAGGCCGGTCCCTTTATTATATGGTTAAAGTCAGTCTTGCGATTATCATTGCTTCCTTTTACCGGTATGGCAGAATGGAGGTGAACCGTTTATGAACAACAGGCTTCAAATCATTTTGATCATCGCTTCGCTGCTTTTTCTGTGCTATATTATATTCATGCTGCGCAACAAGAAAATTGAATTGAAGTATACGCTGGCATGGCTTCTGGCGGGTGCCAGCCTGCTTGCCGCGGCTGTTTTCCCGGGCCTGCTCCGGCTGATTTCCGACCTGCTGAACATCGTTGAGCCTGTCAATACGCTGTTTCTTTCCATCATTTTTTTCATATTGCTGATTTTGTTTACAATGACCCTCGCGCTGTCCAGAAACGCCAACCGTGTAAAAGCCCTGACGCAGGAGATCGGGATATTAAAACTGGAACTGGAACGGTTGAACAAGCTGCAGAAATAGAAACAGCCGGGATTGTGCATAGCCGGTTCTCACACCTTTGTTGCCGGCAGGTTTTCAATGGCCTCCCTGCTCAGGTCTAGCTCATCATAGCTTACAACGATGTTTTTTCCTATTTCCTTTGCATGGTAGAGCGCTTCATCCGCCTTTTCTATGACTTCCTTGATACTGCAGGAATGGGTGGGAAATTGGGCTACGCCGCAGCTTACCGTTATCTTCTTCTTTTCGTCCTGATGTCCGATGTAGATGCGCTGCTTCTCGAGCTGCCTCCTGATCCGTTCTCCGACACTTTTGGCGATGATAATATCCATATCCCTGATGATGACCATAAACTCCTCACCGCCGTACCGAACCGGTATATCGGATTTCCTGACGCACTGCCGGATGATATCTGAGAACAATATCAGCAGCTTGTCTCCCGAAACATGCCCGTAAGTATCGTTAAAGCCCTTGAAATTGTCCAGGTCGAACATGAGTATATTCAGCACCGCGCCCTTATGAAGTACATATTCGACTTCCTCCTTCAGCCTCTGGTCAAAGTAATGCCTGTTTGCAAGGCCTGTGAGTTTATCGGTACGCGCCATTCGGAATTCCTTTTTACGCTGCTCGTCATATTTTTTAATCTCATAGCAAATCCCGGATATGGCAAACACGATCATTAACAGCAGTAAATCCTGGACGGCGATCACAGCTATATTGATGTCCGCGGCGAACAATCGGCCGGCAAGAATACAGGCAAGCGTATACAAAATTACGCTCAGCACCCCTGCCTTCATGGTGTGCGATATTTCACCGAATATGCCGCTGAAGCCTAATACGAAAAACAGGAAAATATAAAGGTCGGACCGGATGCCTCCGGAAAACAGGATCAGCACCGTGATCACCAGGATGTCGGGATATAGAACCCAGCTGGAGGGTTTATATTTATTTCGGACGGAGTAAGCGGTTACAGCGCCGTTATAAACTGCGGCAACAGCCAGCGTCTCCAGTATGGCCAACCTGTTGCCGGCCTGATTTGAATCTGCGACACACAATACAACGGAAGACAAAAAAATCAACCACCTGTATACAAGCACAACGATGTCGCGCCTGCCAGGAGCGATGCTGTTTTTGCACTGTCCCTTCGAGGTCACCTGCTGAGTTGATTTATCTTCCAAAGTTAGCCCTCACCCTGTCATATTATAACCTGGTTAACGGTCGACGCCCTCGCTCTCTACCTTGTCTCCTGAGAAGAGAACCTTTATATGACTGTGGTTTCCATATGCTGCTGCAGTTTCAGAAGTGGTTTTGATATAGATGTCAACATTTTTCCTCATATCAATGAATATTCTGTCGAAAATATCACTTTGCATGATGCGAATAATGGAATCTATATATTTAAGAGGTGAATGACCGGTTTTTCCCTCGATGACAACCGGTATTCTTGCTGCTTTATCCGGGCTGAATACCTGTATATGTATACTTCCCGGCTCGTTGCTGTTATCGGTAGGATATAACATGTCTCTTTCGAAAAGAATATCGGAACTCATACAAGGCCCTCCATTATCGACCGGTTTATTATGCAAAATTTGATGTACGGTCTATAGATAAAATATCATTAAAAATCGTTTTCGTAAAGCTTTTTATAGATTTTGTAAGCGTTTTTTACCTTCGTCAGATACTGTTCGGTTTCCTTGAACGGTATACGGTCCAATGTTTTCCCTGTCGAACTCAGGCTGCTGTCCCTCAGCCATTGAGAAACATTTCCGCTGCCTCCGTTATAAGCGGCAAGCACCAGCTCCGTCTCGCCGAATTCCCTGTACAGCACCGAAAGGTACCAGCATCCGATACGAATGTTGGTTTCCGGTTCAAACAGCTTCTCATTGGAATAATCCGTCAGGCTGAGCTCTTCCGCTCCCCATTTGCCTGTCCGCTCGCTTATCTGCATCAAGCCTCTTGCGTTTTTGGGAGATACTGCCTCCGGTCGGAACCCGCTTTCCACCTTGATGATGGCCATTACAAGATAAGGATCGACCTGATATTCCGCTGAATACTGTTGTACCAGTTCGTTGTATTTGTCCGGATAGAGCAGCTTTGCGGCGCCTCCCATAATAAATATGATTGCAGCCAGCGCAGCAATTGCAAGAATAACAAATCTCAGCCTGTTCCTTTTAATCAGTTTCAATACCCCCACTCTATCTCTGCCATTCCTGTTTCTTCTGCAGGAACAGTCTGACAACTGTCTGTTCCAGTTCATCCAGCGTGCCGTCGTTGTACAGCACCTCATTGGCTATTTTAAGATACTCGTCATCTCTCATCTGTGAACTGATCCTGTCTGCAACCGCATCATATGTCAGGCTGCTTCTGCTCATCACCCTCCTGATCCTTGTTTCGCGTTCCGCCACAACCACCCAGACCTCGTCCGCCATGTCGAGAAAGCCCTTTTTCAGCGGAATGGGCGCATCTATAACAATAATGTCCCATTTTCCGGCATTTTTCAAAAATTCAACCGTATCCCGGATCTTATCCGCAATATATTTATGCGTGATGGCATTCAGCGCATGAAGCTTCACCTTGTCCTGAAAAGCTTCAGCAGCGAGCTTCTCCCTGTCCAGTTCGCCGTTTTCCGCTACAATTGTGCTGCCGAAATAACCCACCAGCTCTTCAAAGGCCTTTCCGCCTTTCGCCGTTACATTCCTGGCCAGTACGTCCGCATCTACAACTGCAGCGCCAAGGTCCCGCAAGGTGCTGGAAACCGTGCTTTTACCGCTGCCTATTCCGCCGGTTACTCCGATTATCTTCAATATCCTCACCCTTCTTAGTCCAGGCTTTCAACCTTAGTCATCCTTACTTGGTCTCATACCAGCTGGTACCTGATTTTACCTCCGCCACCAGTGGGACCTCAAGGCTGACGGCATCCTGCATGCAGTCCTGCAAAATCCTTTCCACCTGGTCCTGTTCACTGATGTGGGTTTCTATGATCAATTCGTCATGCACCTGCAAAATCAATCTCGATTTCATATTATGTGCACTAAGCTCTCCGTATACCTTCACCATGGCAATTTTGATAATATCCGCTGCAGTGCCCTGAATCGGCATGTTCATCGCCACCCGCTCTCCAAATGCCCTGAGGTTGAAATTGCTGGATTTCAATTCGGGCAGATATCTTCTGCGGTTGAGCAAGGTTTCTACATAGCCGTTCCTTTTGCCGTTTTCCACTGTCTCGTGCATATATCGCTTCACACCGGGATATCTCTCCAGGTATTCGTCAATATAACGCCGGGCTTCCTTCCTGGTTATGCCCAGATCCTTTGCCAGGCTGAAATCGCCTATACCGTAGACGATACCGAAATTGACCGCCTTCGCCCTGGACCGCAGCAGAGGCGTCACCTGATCTGCGGGAACGCCGAAGACGCCGGAAGCTGTGGCGGTATGAATATCTTCATTATTTCTGAAGGCGGAAATCATATTGTCATCACCGGTTATATGGGCAAGGACTCTGAGCTCAATCTGCGAATAATCCGCATCCGACAGCACAAATTCACTGTTTTCGGGGACGAATACCTTGCGTATTTCCCTTCCCATTTCAAGCTTGATAGGTATATTCTGCAAATTGGGATCGGTGCTGCTGATCCTGCCCGTAGCCGCAATTGTCTGGTTAAAGTTGGAGTGTATCCTCCCGGTCACCGGGTTGACCACATGCAGCAGCCCTTCCGCGTAGGTTGACTTCAGCTTCACCAGCTGCCTGAATTCCAGTATCCGGGATACGACCTCATGCATCGGTGCAAGCTGCTCCAGCACCTCTGCATCGGTGGAATAGCCTGTTTTTGTTTTTTTCATTACCGGCAGTCCCAGCTTTTCGAAAAGAATCACGCCAAGCTGCTTGGGCGAATTGATATTGAAATTTTCCCCTGCAAGCGTATATATTTCTTCCGTCGCAAGGGTTATCTTTTCGTCCAGCTTTTCCGAAAACCGGATGAGACCGTCGGTATTGACCTTAAAGCCGCGGTATTCCATATCCGCCAGCACTTCTACAAGCGGAAGCTCTATTTCATAATAAAGCCTGTCCTGCCCGTTTTGGTGAATCCTCTCCTTTATGTCTGCCACAAGCTCCCATACCGTCCTGCTGTGACGAACAGCTGCTTTGGAAAGAACTTCTGCAGGCAGTCCGGAAAATGGGATATAGCTCTTTCCCTTGCCCGTCAATTCATCCATGGACTCAAAAGTGCTGTCCAGATATTCCTGTGCCAGCTCGGATACCGTGTAGGTATCCCTTGAGGCATTCAGAATATATGCTCCGATCATTGTATCAAAAGCCAGACCCCTGAACGCGATACCCTTCCATTTCAAATAGACAATCAGGCTTTTGAGGTCATGCCCGCTTTTATTCACATCCGGATCCTCAAATATCGGCTTGAACTGCCGCAGGAACTCCTCTTCACTGATTTCGCCGCCAATCCTCACATAGATGTTCATATCGTCTAACGTTAATGCGAGCCCCGCCAGTCTGGATTCAAACATGCCGGTGCGTTCAAGCAGGTGGAAAACAGCAGCCGTGCCTGCCTTCTTGACTGCCAGCACGGTTTGGGCAAGAGTAGCCGGATCGTTTACAGCCGTATACGTCAATTCCTGCAAGACGACACTTTCGGAGCCTTCTGCCTGGGTCAGCCCGAATTTATCTATGAGGCTTTTAAATTCGAGCCTTTTAAATAACCCATACAGCCGGCCCTGGTCAAAATCGCTCCTTTTCAGCTCATCAATCGTACACAAGAAAGGCATGTCCCGTTCGATGGTGGCAATACGCCTGCTGAGAAAAGCCAATTCCCTGTTGTTTTCTAGCTTTTCGCGCACGCTTTTCTTATGAACCTGTTCAATATTTTCATAAATACCGTCGATGCTGCCAAAGGTCATGATCAGTTCGATTGCCGTTTTCTCGCCGATACCGGGCACACCCGGTATATTGTCGGACTGGTCTCCCATAAGCCCCTTGACATCAATGAACTGCTCGGGTGTAACGCCATACCGTGCCTTTACCCCTTCCGCGTCGTACGCTTCCGTCTCGGTCCTGCCTGCTTTGGTCACCGGCATCAATATGCGCGTGTTCTGCGATGCGAGCTGCAGCGAATCTCTGTCTCCGGTGATAATGACTGTCTGCATTCCCTGCTGCTCGGCGCATTTGGATATGGAGCCGATGATATCATCCGCTTCGAAGCCTTCGAGCTCCAACCGCTTAATGCGCATTGCGTCCAGCACTTCCTTCATGACCGGCATCTGTTCCGCCAGCTCGGGAGGCATGCCCTTTCGTTTGGCCTTGTAGCCGCTGAACTCCAGATGCCTGAAGGTGGGAGCCTTCAGGTCAAATGCGACGCAAAGGTACTGCGGTTTTTCTTCCTCCAGAAATTT